>JAEUVP010000553.1 GCA_016786805.1 Chitinophagaceae bacterium
TTTTTTCTGGCCTAAACTTTGGATATATTTGACCTGCGATTTTACAAGCATTGCAACTCTTTTATCAATTTATGTTCAACGGCCAGCCACTTTTTACCCGCTACCTTTTACGAGCAATGATCGCCGGCCTTGTTACCATTATTTTTTATTCCTGTGCCGTCATTCCAAAAAATTATCCCCGGAATACGCCATTCGTGTACGAATATAATATTAACGTAGAAGGTAATCTCACGGAACAGGAAAAATCAGACCTTAAATCTGCCTTACAGAAACAACTGGACGACAGCATTGGCGTAAGAACGAAGAGAAAACTCATTTCCAGTGGCGGCTTCAACAGGCAAATATTAAATAAGCCCCCGGTCTATAACAGTATGAATGCCGACAAGTCCGTGACTTATATGAAGGCATTGATGGTTTCTCTCGGCTATTTTTATGACTCGGTGGGCTACCGGACAAAAATTGATACTGCCGGTTCAAAAGATGACCAATACCGGGTGAATGTGATCTTTGATGTGAAAACAGGTTTGCTGACAAGACTGGATTCGATCGCTTACAGAATTGATTCTCCCAAATATCATCATAACCAGGCCGAATTGCAATCCCTGACCAAAGCCAACCTGAAAGAATCTTATCTCTCAAAAGGAATGCCCTTTGCAAAAGGCATTATCTCGGCTGAGTTTGACCGCCTAGTTGACTTATACAGGAACAATGGTTTTCTCCGTTTTGGAAGAGAAGACCTGCTGGGTGTCTGGGATACCTTAGATGTTGCTTTATTACAACCTTCCCTTGATCCCTTTGAGCAAATAGAACTCCTGCAAAAATTAAAAGAAAGAAGGCTGAAACCAACCGCCAACCTGGAAATCAGGATGCGGCCGGGCTTTGACAGTGTGAAACTGGTAAAATATTATGTTGGCAATATTCAGATATACCCTGATTTTACTGTTGATTCTTCTGCCGGCAACAGGGTTATTACAAAACTGAATCCCAATCTTTCCATCATCCAGTTCAATAACACTTACAAACCCAAAATATTTCTCGATAATATTTACCTGCGCCATGGTGACCTGTACGGGCAACGGCGTTTTCAACGAACGATCAACCGGCTGAATGTATTTGGCACCTGGAAACAGATCAATATCGAACCTGTACCAAGGGTTGGCCAGGATACTGTTGATTTCAGGATCTTTTTAAACCCGGCCCCCAAATACGTTTTCAATGCAAATCTCGAAGCCAGCCAGAACCAGAGTGCTATTTCCGGAAGTTTATTTGGTATTGGTGCGAATGTGGGCTTACAAAACCGGAATGTATTCAGAGGTGCCAATACCTCCAGCCTGAATATGCGGTATGGTATTGAATTAGGAGACAGCAGTTTTATCCAGACCCAGCAGGTGAATTTCAGTTATAAGCTCTATTTCCCGAAACCAGTTCCCAATTTTAAATTCATTCCTGAGCGGCACCGCGATAATATCCGGACCGTATTTGGATTCAGTGCTGCGAATACGGAAAGAAGAAATCTTTTTAACCTGACCACTATCAATGCATCGCTGGGCTATGAGTTCCAGAGAAATGTTCCCCGGTCGAATAAGACACTTTTTGTTACCCTGAAGCCTGTTAATATTGAATATTCCTACCTCAAGAAAAGACAGGGTTTGATCGATCTTATCAATACAACGCCTGCCTTGAACAATGTTTTTACTGATGGACTGATCTCTTCGCTGGTAGCCGGGGTAACACATACCTGGATAAAAGGGAAAAGGCAGAACATTTTAGCTGTTAACTATGAGCAATCCGGCTTGCTGGCAGGGCTTTTCAGGAATAAATTTTTAGATTCACAACTGTACAGGTTTGTAAAAATAGATGCTGAACTGACCAAGCTGATCAAATTCAAAAAAACAGCCCTTGCGGTCAGAGCCTTTGCAGGGGTGGGTTATGAACTGGGTGCAACAGCCAATCCATTAAAACAAGACCGGCTTCCTTTCTTCAAACAATATTTTGCCGGCGGCCCCAACAGTATGCGGGCCTGGAGCCTCCGTCGCCTCGGCCCCGGTTCGCTGATCAGTGACTTTAAAAATAACCCGGAACGATATGGAGATGTGCAACTGGAACTGAATGCAGAATACCGGTTTAATTTTTTCAAGATCGCCGGCTTTACTGTTGAGAGTGTTCTATTCACGGATATTGGCAATGTATGGTTCCTCAAAAAAGAAGCAGGAAGCCCTGAAACTGTATTTAATTTGGGCAGGTTAGGAAAAGATCTTGCAGTTGGTGTAGGTACTGGTTTGCGGATCGATCTTTCTTTCTTCATGATCCGGCTGGATTATGCTTTCAAAGCAAAAGACCCAAGCCCTTCCCCTGACAGGGCCGCCAGCCAGAACAAATGGTTTTATGGCTACCAGCTGAGTAATCTATTAAAAGGTCAATTACAGTTAGGTGTCAATTATCCTTTCAAACTCTGATCAGCTTTCGATTTTTTTATTTCCTCTTCAAAGACCGGTATCGTCAAAGCATCATCCACGATGAACTCACCAATGCGGGTTCTCCGTAAACTGCTGAGATAAGCACCGCAACCTACAGCTTCACCATAATCGTTGGCCAGGCTACGGATATAAGTGCCCGTGGAGCAAACAACTTTGAAATGAACCACCGGCATTTCAATTTTTGTAATGGAGAATTCTTTGATAAATAATTTTCTTGGCTCCAGTTTCACTTCTTTGCCCTGTCTTGCCAGTTCATATACTCTTTTACCATCCACTTTAATCGCTGAATGTGCCGGCGGCACCTGCATGATCTCACCGGTAAATGGTAGGGTCGCTTTATGTAATTGTTCGTCTGTAATGTGCTCAAATGGTTTAAAATTGACAGGCTCACTTTCCAAATCGTAAGTAGGAGTAGTTGCACCCAGTGTGAAAGTCCCGGTGTATTCTTTCTCCTGCGCCATGAATTCATTGATACGTTTGGTGAACTTCCCGGTGCAAACGATCAACAACCCGGTGGCTAATGGATCCAGTGTGCCGGCATGGCCTACTTTTTTAATACGGATAAGATTCCGGATCTTACTTACCACGCCAAACGAGGTCCACTCCAATGGTTTATCGATCAGCAATACTTTTCCTTCCTGGAAAGGATTGACAGGGTTTTGCTCCATCGGGCAAAAGTAATCGTATTCCCTGAAAGGTCTCGGAGAGAAAATAATCAGATCGACATCCTGCTTTTTAATTCGAGGTATTTATTAATGGTATTCACCGTAAGATTCTCCGGTGTGGTGAGAATGGAAGGAATGCCATTCATATGCAGCTCTTTTACCATCAGCCTTTTTTCATAGGCAAATTTTTCTGCAATGGTCTTGATATAAATATCTTCCATATTGGTTGCCTTCCTGTCCATCAGTGTACGGAGTTCCGTATTCTCAAAGAACACCACCAGCAGCAAATGATATCTTGCGATCTTGCGCAGGGCAGGTAGTTCCCGTTGCAAACCTTCGAGCGATTCAAAATTGGTGAATAGTACCAACAGGCTGCGGTTGGTGATCCGGTTCCTGATAACTGAGAATAATTTTTCATAATCCGGCTCCAGGAAACGGGTCTGCTGGCGGTACAATGATTCCAGCACCTTATTCATCTGTGTTGATTTTTTATCCGCCAGGATAAAACTGTCGAGGTTCTCTGCAAAAGTGATCAGCCCCGCCCGGTCCTGCTTTACCAATGCAACATTCGATAATACCAGCGAAGCATTGATGGCATAATCAAGCAAAGTCATTCCATGAAAAGGCATTTTCATCACCCGGCCTTTATTGATCACACAATAGATCTGCTGGCTTCGTTCATCCGTATAATTATTCACCATCAATCCTTCCCTCCGGGCAGTTGCCTTCCAGTTGATGGTGCGGTAGTCA
>JAEUVP010000302.1 GCA_016786805.1 Chitinophagaceae bacterium
AAAACAATAAAACTGATTTTATGGACGGCGGAGAAGCTTTAATACCGATAACCATGTTTGCTGGCGGATTTGCCATGATCTTTGGTATCTATTACCTGAAAACCAGGCAGAACCTGGCCATGATCGAAAAAGGGATGAACCCAAAACAATTTGCCAACCGGCCGGCGCCGTATAAAAACCTGAAATGGGCATTGCTCCTGATCGGGGCTGGGGTGGGCCTGTTCCTGGCCTATGTGCTGGATAACTATGTCTTATACAGCAGCTTCAAAAATATTCGTTATCACGATGATGGCCGGAATGCACCTATCTATTTTGCCCTGATTGCGATCGGAGGTGGATTAGGTCTCTTTGGTTCTTACAAAATGGAAAAAAAGTGGTGGGACGAGAATAAAGACCAATGATCAGCGGCTTAAGAAACAAATTTGTACTGCAAATCCATTTATAAAATGGGTTTGCAGTTTCGTTTATAAAATCGGAACCATGAAAAAAAACACAACAGTATTAAGCTGGCTCTTCACCGTTCTAGTTTTTGTCTCTTGCCATAACGGCCCCCGCCATACGACTATTGAAATGAATGACGGAAGAGTTTCGGCCAAAATCAAATGTGTAGGTGATATTCATTTTACAAAAGACTCATCAGCTGTTACAAGTATTTCCCCTTATGGTTATATCGAATACTGGGGTAATGATAAACATGTGGTGATTGAAAGTGATGAGCAGGGAAAGTTGAGTCATGAATTATACCGGGGTGAAACAAAAATTCCGCTCGATTCATCAGGAAAAGTGTTCCTGGCTGCAGCGGTGAAAGAAATGATCGTACTGGGGCTTCGTTCCGGAAATATGCAGGAATCCAACTAGAGAAATTAATTCAGGAGAGTTATTTTGCCATCGTTTCCAAAGCTTTTTTTACCATTTCATCATCCATATTCAATACCTGGTAAAAGCCGTCATTTCTCCATTTGTAACGGGCCAGTAATGCTTTTAACCGCTGGCGCAACGACTCTTTTTCTTTTTCCCCAACTCCTTTGAGGTTGATAGAATCTTTGGCCGCATAATTTACGAGGCCATTCCACATTTCTTCTCCATTGGTAAACCCTTTTGCATAGTCAGTGGCCGTGGCATACTGATCCACCTGCTGCCGGTGCAGCAGGTAATAATTATATACAAAGCTGTTGAAACCTCCATCGATCAGCAGGCGGTTCACACTGCGCTGGTAGGTGCTGGTGTCTAATGCTACAAAAATATCAGGCATGATGCCGCCACCGCCATAGACCGTTTTACCACCTATCGTTTTGTATTGCTTTCCATTGCTGATTTTATTGGAGTCAGCGGATAATAATTCACCGTTGGAATAACGTTCCCATAATTCATCCATATACACTTTTCTGCCTTTTTCATAGGGACGCTGGATGCTGCGGCCGAGAGGTGTATAATATCTTGCTACGGTGAGGCGGATCGCAGAACCATCACTTAATCCATATTGTTCCTGTACCAATCCTTTACCAAAAGAACGGCGGCCGATAATGGTAGCCCTGTCCCAATCCTGTAATGCACCTGCTAATACCTCACTGGCACTGGCCGATAATTCATCAATAAGAATGGTGAGCTTTCCTTTTTCAAAAAGACCGGGACGTTTGCAGCGGTATTCTCTTTTTTTGCTATTGACTCCTTCGGTATAAACGATCAGTTTATCATTATCCAAAAATTCATCCGCCATGTCCACGGCTTCATTCATAAAGCCACCACCATTACCCCGCAGGTCGTAGATTAAATTTTGCAAGCCTTCTTTCTGCAATCTTTCCATCGCCTGCATAAATTCTTCGTAACTGCTCTCTGTAAACTTATTCAGTTTGATATAGCCGGTTGTTTTATCCAGCATATAAGCAGCATCAATGGAAGGAACAGGAATAGTGCCCCTGGTAACAGTGTATGTTGCTTTTTTGCCATCCCTTAAAATTTGTAAAACTGCTTTGGAGCCTCTTTCACCCCGGATCAGTTTTTTGATCTGGTCGGTTTCAAGGTTTCTTTTGACAAGGGACGAATCATTTACCGCTAAAATTTTATCTCCGATCTTCAAACCTGCTTTATCACTGGGACCATTGGGAATAACATATACAACATTCACCGTGTCGCCAAACACATTGAACTCAACGCCAATACCTTCAAAGTTGCCGGCCAGGTCTTCATTGGCAGCTTGTAATTCAACCGGGGGGAAATATACAGAATGGGGATCCAGCTCATTCATCATTTGTTCGATGGCGATCCCTTCCAGTGAATCCAGTTGAACAGAATCAACATATTTCAGGTTGATAAGATCAAGGGCTTCTTGTAAAGACCCTCTTTTGTTACTGCTAAAGAATCCTTTTTTAGCTCCTGCTTTATCATTCAGCTGGTAGCCGAAAAACATTCCTGCCACCATCACCACCGCAAAGATCAGGGGCAGCCACACCTGCAATTTTTTATTCAGCATCGTACGTCTTAATTATGTAATTTGAACGCAAAATAGCCAAAAGTTTTAGTTTGTTATTGAAGGTTATTCTTTCATGCTGAACCGGTTACTGATTTTAGCAAATCCAACAGCACTCAAACTGAATCCAAGGATTGCAAACCTATATTATGCCTGTTGTTAAACTTATTGCAGATTGCGGCGCCACCAAGGGCGAATGGTGCCTGGTCAACAATGGAAAAAAGAAGACCATCTTCACCCAGGGCATCAGCCCGTACTTTCTCAGCACTACACAGATAAAAGATATTCTAATTAAAGAGCTGACACCTAAATTGAAGAAAGTGCAGGTGGATGAAGTATATTATTATGGTACCGGCTGTGCCAATACTACCAATGCTAAATCAGTTAAAAAAGCCATTTTGCAGGTTTTTGCAGGTGCAAAAACAGAGGTTACCCACGACCTGATGGCGGCAGCCCGTTCACTTTGCGGAAGAAAAAAAGGTATTGCCTGTATTTTAGGGACCGGCTCTAATTCCTGTTATTATGATGGCAAAAAGATCGTGAAGAACAGCCCCGGTCTTGGATATGTACTGGGCGATGAAGGTAGTGGAGCCTATCTTGGGAAAAAAGTAGTACAGTATTATTTATACGGCACTTTTGATGATGAGTTGCGGGGACGGTTTGACCTGACCTATACCACGAATGCTGCCGAGATATTAGAAAATGTTTATAAAAAGCCCCTGCCTAACCGTTATCTCGCAGGATTTACTAAATTCCTTGCTGATAACCGGGGGCATTATATGATCGAAAATATCATTGAAGACGGGCTGAATGATTTTTTCTTTAACCATCTCTGCAAGTACCGGGAAATCTGGACCCAACCTGTCAATTTTACCGGGGGAGTTGCATTTGGTTTTAAGGATGTGTTGCAGCACCTTTGCGACAGTTATGAATTTGAACTGGGCAGGGTACTGAAAAACCCGATGGAAGGATTGGTGGAATTTCATAGCTAACGAAAAAGAAAGGAATTATGGCATTTGAAAAGATAACAGAAGAATCAAGCAGGTATCGTCATTTGGAAAAAATGTCGGTAGCAGATCTGCTGATCAATATCAATAAAGAAGATAAGACTGTTCCATCAGCAGTGGAAAAAGCAATCCCCCAAATTGAGAAACTCGCCGAAATAGCAGGAGATAAGATGCTGATGGGTGGCCGTTTATTTTATATCGGTGCAGGCACCAGTGGCCGGTTAGGTATTGTGGATGCCAGTGAATGCCCCCCAACCTACGGTGTTCCCAAGGGCCTGGTGATCGGGATCATTGCCGGTGGAGAAAAAGCTATTACGTCAGCGGTGGAGTTTGCTGAAGATGATAAGGAACAGGGCTGGAAAGACCTGCTCGAATATAATGTCAGTGATAAAGATGTGGTGATCGGGATTGCCGCCAGTGGGACTACACCCTATGTAATTGGTGCGTTGGATGAATGCAGGAAAAGAGGAATAGTTACCGGAAGTATTTCCTGCAACCCGGATTCACCGGTAAGTGCTGCAGCTGATTTTCCGATTGAAGTAGTAGTGGGACCTGAATTTGTAACGGGGAGTACAAGAATGAAAAGTGGTACTGCACAGAAATTAGTGCTTAATATGATCTCCACTTCTGTCATGATCCAGTTGGGCAGAGTGGAAGATAATAAGATGGTGAACATGCAACTAACGAACGATAAGTTGGTGGATCGTGGTACCAAGATGCTGATGGAAAGAGTAAAGCTTACCGATTACGAAAAAGCCAAACAACTGTTATTAAAATATGGCAGTGTAAAAAAAGCAGCTGATTCTTTCAGCAAATAATTTTCATTCTCATCATTGCGGTGTATATTGTGCTCCTGTTTAACAAGTGGTACATTCATTTCATCATATCAGCACTTCTTCAATTGTAACAACTCCTGTTACAATTGCTGCTATTACCACAACAATTACAACAACCCGTTAAGGGTTGTATTATTCCATATCAACAACGGGCAATTTTGCTGTATCAGGACAGGAAGTCTTATATAACAGCCACAATTATTTCTTTTCATTTTCAAATTACAGTTCATGCAGGTTTTAAAATTTGGGGGTACATCGGTAGCCAATGCAGAAAATATCAATAAGGTAGTCGCCGTAGTCAAGGAAGCAGTTAAAAAAGATACAACAGTGGTTGTGGTATCCGCCTTAAGTGGAGTCACGGATCTTTTATTGGGTGCTGCTATTCTTGCTGCAGATGGCGATGAAGCGTATAAAGAAAAATTAGCGGTCATTGAACAGCGCCACCTGGAAACCGTAAAACAACTGATACCGGTGGCCAGCCAAAGCCAGTTACTCAGTCTCGTTAAAAAAAGTTGTAACGAGATCGAAGATATTTGTAACGGTATTTTTTTATTAAGAGAACTGACGCCCCGTTCCAAAGATCGTATCGGCAGTTATGGTGAATGGATATCATCACAGATCATTGCGGCTAAATTCAATGCAGACGGTATTGATTATACCTGGAAAGATTCCCGGGAACTGATCAGTACGAACTCTGCGTTCACCACTGCTGAAGTTGATTTTGCGATCACGAATAAGCAAGTGGCTGACTTCTTTGCCACATCATCCTCTTCTTTATTTATTCTGCCGGGTTTTATTGCCGCTGATAAACAGGGCATCACTACCACATTGGGCCGTGGCGGTTCTGATTACACAGCGGCTATCCTTGCTTCAGCCCTGCATGCTGCTGTGCTGGAAATATGGACAGATGTAAGTGGTATGATGACAGCGGATCCAAGATTGGCGGCTAATGCCCGGATAATTCCCCGTATCTCTTACCAGGAAGCAATGGAGTTATCGCATTTTGGTGCGAAAGTGATCTATCCCCCAACCATTCAGCCGGTGATGGGGCAAGCTATTCCTGTCTGGATTAAAAACACATTTGCTCCGGCTGATGAAGGAACACTGATCGAATCCGTTTCTGCAAAGAATGGGAATATCGTCCGGGGTATTTCAAGCATCAATAATATTGCATTGATCAGCCTGGAAGGAAGTGGTATGATCGGTATTCCCGGCTTCTCCAAACGATTATTTGAATCATTGAGCAACGAAAAAATAAATGTTATCCTGATCACCCAAAGTTCTTCTGAACATTCTATTTGCGTGGGTATTGATAATGGATTAGCCGCAAAAGCCAAACTGGCCGTAGATACTGCTTTTGCGAATGAGATCGCTTTGGAAAAAGTGGAACCATTAAAAATTGAAGCAGACCTTTCCATCGTGGCGCTGGTGGGAGAGAATATGAAAAGTCATCCCGGTATCAGCGGCCGTATGTTCAGCGCCATGGGCCGAAATGGTGTTAATATCCGTGCTATTGCACAGGGTTCTTCAGAAAAAAATATCTCAGCAGTTATTTCCACCCGTGACGTAAAGAAAGCTATTAACGTATTACACGAAGAATTCTTTGAGACCACCTATAAAGAAGTGAACCTCTTTATAGTGGGTACAGGTAATGTGGGAGCTAAATTACTCGGGCAATTACAACAACAATTAGGTTACCTGATCCGGCAGTTACATGTGCAGGTAAAAGTGGTGGGATTAAGCAACAGCCGTAAAATGCTGATCAATGAAGAAGGGATTGAATTGCCGGTGTGGAAAGATAAATTAGCTGCGGCAGGTAAAGCTGACCTGGGTGAATTCGTTCAGCATATTATTGACCGGAACCTTCGTAATTCAGTTTTTGTTGATATCACGGCTAATGATAAAGTGGCTGCGGTGTATGACCAGTTATTGCAAAAAAGTATTTCAGTGGTGGCCTGTAACAAAGTGGCCGCTTCATCAGGGTATACTAATTATAAAAAATTAAAAGACCTGGCGGGTGAATACAATTGCCGTTTTTTGTTTGAAACCAATGTAGGAGCAGGATTGCCGATCATAGCAACATTGAATGATCTTGTTCGCAGCGGCGACAGGGTGCATCGAATTGAAGCTGTCTTAAGTGGTACCTTGAATTTTGTATTTAACAACTATGATGGCACAAAATTATTTGCCGATGTGGTGAAGCAGGCACAGGATGAAGGTTATACCGAACCCGATCCCAGGCTTGATCTCAGTGGCACTGATGTGATGCGGAAGATCATGATCCTGGCCCGTGAAGCCGGCCAGCAAATTGAAATGGATGATATTGCTAATAATTCATTCATGCCGACATCATGTATGCAGGGATCGGTAGATGATTTTTATGCTGCCATGGCCAAAGAAGAAGTGCATTTCAAAAAATTATATGAAAAAGCAACTTCGGAAGGCTGCAAGCTGAAATTTGTGGCATCCTTTAATGATGGTAAGGCGGCGGTTGGATTACAACATATCGATCCGAAACATGATCTCTATCATTTGTATGGGAAAGACAACGTGGTGTTATTCTATACGGACCGCTACAAAGAACAACCCATGGTGGTGAAAGGTGCCGGTGCCGGTGCAGAAGTAACAGCCAGTGGTGTATTTGCTGATATCATGCGGGTGGCC
>JAEUVP010000312.1 GCA_016786805.1 Chitinophagaceae bacterium
TCCGGCATCGGGCCTGATAATATTGATATCGTACTGAATGAACTGGATGCCCTCGCCAATATTGATTTTACAACCCGGGAGATCAAAAAAAATCTCACTTCGCTGAACATCATCCGTCTCGGCACTTCGGGTTCTTTGCAAGCCGATATCCCGGTGGATAGTTTTGTGGCTTCCACGCATGGACTGGGTGTTGACAACCTGCTGAATTTTTACCGCCATGAACAGAATGATGAAGAACAGCAGTTATTACATTCTTTTATTACCCATACACAGATTCACGGGCAGATCGGCAACCCCTATATCAGCAGCGGGGCCGGTTCACTGGTCAAGCATTTTGTAAAAGATTTTCATCACGGCATCACGGTTACCTGTCCCGGTTTTTACGGACCGCAGGGAAGGATATTGCGCTTGGGCATCCGCAATCCTGAATTGATCAACCGGCTGACGGATTTTCGTTTCGGGCAGCACCGGATCACTAATTTTGAAATGGAAACCTCGGCTATCTATGGTTTGGGGAAATTATTAGGACATAATTGTCTTGCCATTAATGCCATTGTGGCCAACCGGGTGAAAAAAGAATTTTCTAAAGATGGAAAAGCCGTGGTGGAAAACCTGATCAAAAAATTTATTGACATCTTTGATTCCAGTATATAATGCAATTACATTTTCATAAATACCAGGGAACTGGTAACGACTTTATCATTGCCGACAACCGAAAGAATGAGTATTCAACACTTACAACAGACCAGATAAGACGGCTCTGCGACCGCCGCTTCGGCATTGGTGCCGATGGTTTCATGTTGCTGAATACAAAAGAGGGGTATGATTTTGAAATGAAATACTTTAATGCCGATGGCCGGGAAGGCAGCATGTGCGGCAACGGGGGCCGTTGTATCATCAAGTTTGCTTACCATCTTAATATTCATAAAGACGTATATAAGTTTATAGCAGTGGATGGGGAACATGAAGCCGAAATAGATACCGATGGCATCGTTTCCTTAAAAATGAAAGATGTGGAGAAGATCAAAAAAGTACACGGCGATTTTGTTTTGGATACTGGTTCCCCCCACTATGTAAAAATTGTAGCCGATGTGATGGGCCTTGACGTGTATAAAAAAGGCCGTGATATCCGGTATAGCAAAGACTATGAACAGGATGGCATCAATGTGAATTTTGTAGAGCAGATGACGGAAGTGGATCATATCCTTGTCCGTACCTATGAAAGAGGTGTGGAAGATGAAACCTATTCCTGCGGAACAGGAGTTACAGCCGCTGCGTTAATTTCCTATCATAATGAAAATGGTTTTAATGATGTGGAAGTAAAAACGCTGGGTGGTAAACTGACCGTTGAGTTTGACCGCACCGATGATGACCGCTATATCAATATCTGGCTCTGCGGACCGGCCGAAAAAGTCTTTGAAGGAAAAGTGGACATAAAGTAACCGGGTAAAGAGTCGGAAAGAATTTTACCTTTACAAAACAGCTTTCTTTCCGACTTCCGACTTCCGACTTCCGACTTCCGACTTCCGACTTCCGACTTCCGACTTCCTCCCCTACCTTTGCGCCACCATGATCCAGTACTTTAAAAATATCGACCATAAGACCGTTGAGATCGATAAGCCGGAGAACGGCTCATGGATCAATGTCTTGCCACCCCTGAAGCAAGAGGAATTTTCCGAATTATCTACTGTGCTTGAGATACCGATCGACTTCCTGACCGACTCACTCGATATTGACGAAAGAAGCCGTTTTGAAGAAGATGATAACGTTAGACTGATCGTTATCAAAACACCGACCGAGAATAATTCGTTCAACGACAGTGATGCTTTTTATATCACCATCCCGATCTGTATCATTTTAACACATAACCAGATTGTCACGGTAAACTCCTTCGAGAACCAGGCCATCAAAAAATTCCTGAATACCTTCCCTAACCGGAACCCGGAAAAAAAGAACATGATGGTGCTGAAGATCTTTGAAAAGATCGTTCAGAATTTCATGGATCACCTGAAAGAGATCAACCAGCGCAGGAATGCGGTTGAACAAAAATTATATGCCGCCAGTGAAAATGAACAACTGCTCCAGCTGATGCGGATACAAAAAAGTCTCGTCTATTTTGTTACCGCCCTCCGCTCCAACGAAATGTTACTCATGAAACTGGAACGGACCAATTTCCTGGGACTGAATGAAGATGAAAAAGAATTCCTGAATGACCTGATCGTTGATAATTCGCAGGCCCTTGAGATGGCGAACATATATGCCAACATCCTGAGCAGTACACTGGATGCTTTTGCCAGTATTATTGCCAATAACCAGAACCAGGTATTGAAACGACTGGCGGTGATCACCATCGTTCTTACGTTCCCGGTACTGATCGCCAGTATCTTTGGTATGAATGTACCCAGCGGTTTTGAAAAATCTTCTTACGCCTTCTATATTGTTGTTTTCTTTTCCCTGGTGGTAGCCCTGGCTATCGGCTGGCTCTTTCTTCGTAAAAAAATATTCTGATCCCCATGCATTATTTTAATATCCGTGTTTATGGCATCCTGATCAATGAACATAAACAGGTATTGGTAAGTGATGAATATATCCGGGGAAATTATTACACTAAATTTCCCGGCGGCGGACTTGAATTTGGCGAAGGAACAAGAGAATGCCTGGCCAGGGAATTTATGGAAGAAATGAATTTACAAGTGGAAGTAGGCGATCATATTTACACTACTGACTATTTCCAGCTATCAGCATTCAACCCCGAGCACCAGATCATTTCCATTTACTATTTTGCCAAAGCCTTAGAGACCATCAAAGCACCCTTACGTTCCAAACCTTTTGACTTTGATGAACGGGAACTGGCAGTGTATGCGGAGAAAAAAGAAACAGAAACCTTCCGCTTCATCAACTGGGAAGATTTTTCAGCAGAACAGGTGACCCTGCCGATAGATAAGATCGTTTCAAAAATGGTAAAGGAGAATTTCTAACTACCCTTCATGGCAGCTGCTTTCATTTCGGCAGCCTTTTCAGGGCCCAGGTATTTTTCAATGATACTGTGTACAAGATATATCACTGGTGTGAGCAGTATCGCAACGATGAATTTATAAATATAATTTACCACTCCCACAGCGATAAAAAGATCAAAGGGCCATACAAAATCGGTACCGGTACTATTGACCCTAGTGCCGATATAAAAAGCGATAAATAAAACCACGAAGCTGTCGATGAATTGGGAAATAAGGGTGGAGCCGGTTGCCCTGAGCCATATATTCTTCTCCCCCGTCACTTTTTTGATCTTATGAAAAACAAATACGTCGATCAGCTGCCCCAGGATAAAAGCTGTAAGTGAACCAATGATAATAAAACCACCTTGTCCCAACACACTGTTGTAGGCTTTTTCCATATCCGGCACCCCGCTGCCCTGCTTGCTGGTAATAAAGAAATCGGCTGGGGTCAGTTTCATAGCACCGTAAAAGATAATAAACGCAAAAGCTATCAACCCTGCCGTCAGCATGGATAAAAACCGTACACCTTTGGGACCGTAATATTCATTAATGATATCCGTCATGATAAAAACAACAGGCCACAACAACACACCCGCCGTAAGGTTAACGGACAGGTCATTCCCAAACAACCGGATCTGCATCGGCTCAAAGCCCAGTGTTTTTTCAAGCGAAAAAATTTTTACCCCGATGATCTCAGCGATCAGCGCATTGGCAATAAAAAATCCGCCCAATATGATAAAGAGGCGGGTCGGTTTACTTTTGATGATAGTATGGATCATTCAGGTAAAAAATATAGTACACTAACAGGAATAAGAATAAAAGGTTGACCCATATCAGCCAGCGTGGTACGGTATTACTGATCTTCTTTCCGCTGAGGGTAAGTACAAGATAACACAAATTGGTAATGGGCAACAATACGATACCCATGACAATACCGATAGTAATTACAGTAGAGGAAAAGACTTCACTAATCTCTGTTTTTACCATCGACAATACCAGCCAGATCAGTATGCAAATGCCTGATATAAAAGCCAGTCGGGATAAAAATAAAAGCCAGCGCATGGACGAATTTCGTGTAAAATAGCATTATTTTGTCAGCCTAATATCTACCAATTTATGAAGCAGGGATTGTTCCGGAAAGCCTTACC
>JAEUVP010000382.1 GCA_016786805.1 Chitinophagaceae bacterium
TATTCCGTCAGGTGGCAATTGGTATCCTGTATCAGTTTTGTTTTCTGGCCAAATTTCTTATTCCATTTCGCCATTCTGGTTGACCAGGGCCAGCCTTTGGTGAGATAGGCGTACATAATAGGATGCACCAATAGTGTCAGGCTTGCATTCTTATGCGTAATGAGATAGCTGAGATTTTTTTCAATCTCATCTTCCAGCAATAGCGTTGAAGAAATCTTGCCGGTTCCATTACAGCTTGGACAAAGTTCCTGGGTATTGATATTCATTTCCGGCTTCATCCGCTGGCGGGTGATCTGCATCAGCCCGAACTTGGAAATAGGAAGCACCGCATGCTTGGCCCTGTCAGGTGCCATAAACTCTTCCATCTTCTCCATCAGCTTCCGCTTGTTCTCCGGAAACTTCATATCAATAAAATCAATTACAATAATACCGCCCAGGTCACGAAGACGTAATTGCCTTGCTACTTCTTCAGCCGCTTCGAGGTTTGTTTCAAGTGCATTTTGTTCCTGGTTATTGCTTACACTTTTGTAGCCGCTGTTAATATCAATGACATGCAGGGCTTCTGTATGCTCAATGATGAGATAGGCCCCGCTGTTGAGGTTAACGGTTTTACCAAAAGAAGATTTAACCTGTTTGGTAATACCAAATGAATCAAAAATGGGCGACCCATTCTGGTAGAATGACACGATATCGGCTTTCTCCGGGGCAATACGCTGGATATAATTCTTTGTATCGGTGAAGATATTTTTATCATTCACGACGATCTTGTTGAAGTCTTCATTGAGCAAGTCACGCAAAATACTGGTAGCTTTTGTTTGCTCACTCAATATCTTGGCAGGAGCCACGGCGCCTTTCAGATTGGTTTGAATGCTCTTCCACATCTCCACGAGGGCAGAAAGATCTTCATGTAATTCTGCTGTATTCTTTCCTTCGGCAGCTGTACGGACGATCACTCCAAAATTTTTCGGTTTGATAGCCTCTACTATTTTCTGAAGTCTTTTTCTTTCTTCTGAAGAATGAATTTTACGGGATACCGCTACAATATCATTAAAAGGAGTAACCACAACAAACCTTCCAGGTAGTGACAGTTCACAACTTAGCCTGGGTCCTTTAGCAGCGATGGGT
Source organism: Chitinophagaceae bacterium (assembly GCA_016786805.1). GTDB lineage: Bacteria > Bacteroidota > Bacteroidia > Chitinophagales > Chitinophagaceae > CADEDV01. The sequence continues at coordinate 1,126 of JAEUVP010000382.1, forward strand.
TCTTTTAATATCTGCACCAGGATATTAGGCTTACCGCCCAATACTTCATTGATCTTACCGGTCTTGATGATCTCGGGCTCGATCGTGAATTTACCAAAATCCAGGCCTCCCTGTTCACTCTTATCGTTCATACACATCGTAGTGAACTTCAACAGTGACTTGGCATAAGGACTCAGGTCGGTGTAGTGAAGAAAGGCATCCTTCTCAAATCCAACATCCACGAATGCGGCATTTAATCCCGGTATCAGTTTTTTTACTTTACCAAGATAAAGGTCGCCTACGGCAAAACGGGCATCGCTTTTCTCGCTATGCAGTTCTACCAGCTTCTTATCTTCCAGCAGGGCAATTTCAACACCCTGGGGAGCGACATTGATAATAAGTTCTTTGTTCATTACAGCTTACATAAATGAAAACACCTTCGATGCTGTAAACACCGGATTGCCAGGGACCGTACCGAATGCGGGAATAACCTGTAGTAGATTGTCTGAAGCAGATTGGTGGGGTGCAAACCTGTACGGCAAACAAACCGGTCAAACTGAATATACGCCCCATTTAACCGGGGCGTATATACGTTTCAGAAAAGAATTATTTATTTCTCTTCTTATGACGGTTCTTTCTCAGTCTTTTTTTACGCTTATGCGTCGCAATTTTATGACGCTTCCTTTTTTTACCACAAGGCATACTCAAATAATTTTTAATTCTTGTTTATAATAAGTTTCTCAACTTCTATTTCTTCAGTTCCTGAATTCTTTTCTCGATCTCTTTCCTGGCATCAGCACGGGTGATATATTTCAAACTTTCCCCGTACCAGCTGATGGCTTTGTCTTTCTTCCCGGTTCGTTCACAAACATCAGCCAGCATCAAAACGGTTTCCACATTGTCGGGCTGCAGGCGATGCACCGTTTCCAAACGGCTGATGGCTTTGTCATATTGCCCGGAATACAGGGAGCCTTTGGCTAACGTCATCTGGGCATATATATTGGTACTGTCCTTATCTGTTACTTCTTTGATCTTTGAAATACCGACCATCGGGGCGGCAGCTATATTTCCAAAGAGATAACAGGCACCCAGCCCAACTTTGGCTGAATCGTTATCAGGATTGATCTTCAAAGACCTTTCAAACAAATCTTTGGCCTGCAATGCTTTCCACTTTACCAATTCAGGGTCACGGTCCATTTGCAGGTTATCCAAAAATAAGTGGGCAGCAAAGGTGAGGGTTTTTTCCGAATTTTCCAATCTGGCAGCTTCGGCTTCGTACCATGCATACGGCTCAAAAATCCGGGCTGAATCGCCCCAAAAATGAGATAATTGGTGAAATACCTTTAATTGCTGATCTTTTACGTCACCTCTTGAGATAGAATTTTCCAATGTATTGAGCCGTACAACCTGCTCGGTATTCAACTGTTTCTTGGCCATTAACAGGATAGTATCAATAGTAATGCTGCTTTTAACAGGACCATGATCATGGCCGTCATCTTCACTATGCGCCTGGTTTTCAATTGCAGCTACCGGCTTTTTAGGAGGTATCGTAGGCCCGAACCTATAAATAGCCGCCACAATTACAACAGCTACGGCAACAGTGATCCATTGAGGTTTTTTCACAATAAAAATTTCAGTGGGCAAAGTTACCTCAAACCCCTGAACAAGCTTCAGTAATTAAAGGAGAATGTTTGAAAGGCGTGTAATATCTTATTCTGCATCATCACCAGGACCGGGATCTGGCTTAGGTTCTTTCAATTTCTTAACCTCGGCAACAAATTCTTTAGCAGGTTTGAACGCAGGGATATAATGCTCAGGAATATGTACAGCAATATTCTTTTTGATATTACGACCGATCTTGGCTGCTCTTTTCTTGGTAATAAAGCTGCCAAATCCGCGAATATAAATATTCTCACCCCCGGCCAGGGTGTCTTTTACTTCTTTAAACATGGTTTCAAGGGTTACCAGGACATCAACCTTGGGTATCCCTGTTTTTTCTGAAATCTGATTAACGAGATCGGCTTTTCTCATTGTTGCAGGTTTTTAATGGTTTTCGAATGCCAATTTATGATAAAATAATATGATTGTCAACAGGATAGGCAGTTTTTTTTAAAACAAAAGGCATAGGAATTTGAAAAATGAAGGATATTTAAAGCTTAAATAGCCAGGACTATTGAAAACAACCGACAAAATTGAACTGAAAAAAAGGTTTCCTGCCCTGCTGCTGAAATGGAACCGGGAGCAAAATGACCGGCAAATGCCCTGGAAGGGTGAAAAAGATCCCTATAAGATCTGGCTGAGTGAGATCATCCTGCAGCAAACCCGGGTGGAGCAGGGATGGAACTATTATAACAAGTTCATTAAAACCTTCCCGGATGTTCAGCAACTGGCAAAGGCTAAAGACGAAAAAATCTTTAAGTTGTGGGAAGGCTTGGGTTATTATACCCGTTGCCGTAACCTGATCGCTTCAGCCCGGTTTATTGCTAAAGAAAAGAAAGGGAAGTTTCCGGATAGCTATGAAGAAATAAAAGCATTAAAAGGCGTGGGACCCTATACGGCCGCTGCTATCAGCTCTTTTGCTTTTAATCTTCCCCATGCTGTTGTTGATGGCAATGTATTCAGGGTACTTGCCCGGGTATTCGGAATTGATAAACCAACGGATAGCACAGAGGGGAAAAAATATTTCACACAACTGGCAGAAGAACTGCTTGACAAAAAACAACCTGGCCTCTATAACCAGGCCATTATGGATTTTGGTGCGGTGGTTTGTAAACCCGT
>JAEUVP010000423.1 GCA_016786805.1 Chitinophagaceae bacterium
AACGACTGCAGTTCGTCAATATGTTTTTGCTGAAAAGGGAAGGGTTCGGAAGAAAGTAATAACAGTTCGCAGTTTGCATTTTTCAATTGATCGATAGTGATTTCAGGATAGCGGGTCTTTTCCTTATAGATATTATCAAAGCCTGCCAGTTCCAGCATGGAATGAATAAAAGTATCGCCACCAACCGTCATGTAGGGTTTTTGCCAGATGAGGTAAGCAGTCCTGGGTCTTGAGTAAGGAGCCGGAAGTTGAGAAAAGGAATTTTTGATCTGTTGAAGCAGGGTCACGGCCTGTTGTTTTCTGCCGGTCATGGCGCCGATCTGTTCAATCATCTCATATGCATCATCCAGGTTATTTACATCACTGATCCAGACAGGATATTGCTGTTGCAGTTCATTGATCTGTTCTTTTACATTTTCTTCTTTGTTGGCAATGACCAGGTCGGGATGTAATGAATGGATAATTGCTGTATTCAGTTGCTTAGTGCCGCCAACTCTTGTCTTGCTGCGGAACCATTCATTGGGATGAATGCAAAACTTGGTGATGCCCACGACCTCATCCGTGAGACCGAGACCGGCTAATAATTCTGTTTGGGAAGGAACCAGTGAGATGATCCTTTTTGGAACAGCCGGTAAACAGATGACCTGGCCCGTCTGGTCGGTAAATGACAACATGCAACAATTTGCTGCAAGTTACAAAATGATAAAAGGTTGTTGGGAAAGAGGTGCGGTAAGTATCACCGCGCCTCCTGCTACTTTGTTGGGTAGCAGGAGGGTTCCGGACGATTAATTCTTTTCAAGGGATTTGGACACGGTGACTCTGTGATGTTTTTCAAGGAAATGGATGGATCTTTCTTCAGGATGTTGGATTCTAAATTCTTGGTTTTTTCAAAGACAAATTCAAAAAGAAGAAGTTGATTGATACTGGATTTTAAATTGGACTAACTTTCTCAGGATCGGTTTGGTTTTTCAGGACTTGGACTACTGGACGGTTTTTCGAATGTTGGATATTGGATTCTGGACTTTAGATTGATTCGCTATCAATCAACTTCTGCAACAAAAGTAATTAGCATTTCATTAATAGAACAGAGCAAAACAACTCAATTATTTTACGACAGTATTTACCACTTTCATCGTAAAGCTATCAATTCCATTTTGCGGGTATAACGATTTCGGTATTCGTAGTTTTACGGGAATATGGCTACGCAAACGTTGCCAAAGCTGTTTTTACCGAGGGAAACGCTTTATTGTGCTTAGTTGCCGAGGGCCTGGATCACATCATACTTGGTGACGATATGGAAATTGCCGGCATCATCTTTTGCCAGAACAGCGCCATTTTCTTTGTTAATTAAATGGCTTAGCCGCTCAACAGGTGTATCAAACTCCACCATCGGGAACAGCGGCTCGATCACCTCTGCAATGGTTGAGTTTTTGATCTCGGGGTTATCAAATATTTTCTGGAATAAACCACTTTCACTGATGGCACCGGTCAATCCATTACCATTCATTACGGGGATATGTTCAATATCGTATTTCTTCATCAGTTCAACAGCTTCTGCCACTGTCTGTGTGGGCTCAACGGTTACCAGTTTCTTACTGGCACCCCTGGCACTGATGATATCTTTGAATGTTTTTACATCCAGGAACCCTCTTTCGATCATCCACTGGTCATTGTATATCTTTCCCACGTAGCGGCTGCCATGGTCATGGAAAATACAAACCACCAGGTCGTCTTTGGTTAGCTTGCTTTTCAGCTGCATCAATCCCTGTATGCAACTGCCGGCACTGTACCCACAGAATAAGCCTTCTTCTTTGGCCAGTTTTCTTGCCATCACGGCACCATCCTTATCGGTTACCTGTTCAAAGTAATCGATCACACTCATATCATAATTCTTCGGTACAAAGTCTTCACCAAATCCCTCGCTGATATAAGGATGCACTTCGTTCATATCAATTT
>JAEUVP010000477.1 GCA_016786805.1 Chitinophagaceae bacterium
AAATCCACACCTGGTGGGTTATGCAGAAAGTCATGATGAAGAAAGGATCATGTATAAAAACCTGCAGTTCGGTAATTCATCTGGTAGTTATAATATCCGGGATCTTAATACAGCCCTGAAGAGAAGTGAATTAACCACTTCGTTTTTATTAACCATGCCCGGGCCAAAAATGATCTGGCAGTTTGGTGAAATGGGTTATGATTATTCAATCAATACTTGTGTGAATGGAACAGTTAATAATAATTGCAGGCTGGATAATAAACCGGTAAGATGGGATTACCTGCAGGTTATTCAGCGGCAGCGTTTATATGACATCAATAAAAGTTTGTTGGCCCTGCGGGAAAATGCATGGTATAAAGATGTTTTCATTGCTAATAATATCAATCTTACAAGAAGTATGGGTGGAGCTATTAAGTGGATGATCATCCGGAGTGCCACCGATTCTTCTGACCTGTGCATTGTCGGAAATTTTGATGTAACGTCACAATCAGCTAATGTTACTTTCCCCATAGCCGGCACCTGGTATGATTATCTGCAAGGGGGTACTTTCTCAGCTACCGGCACCGCACAAAACATTACGTTACAGCCGGGAGAATTTCATGTGTACCTGAATCGTAACCTGACCAATGCTGTAGTAACGCCGGTTACAGGTATCAATAATCCCGGTAATGGTTTACTGGCTGTAGTTTATCCAAACCCTGCCACGGATAATTCAATATTGGAAATTACTATACCTGCCACAGGGAAAGTGCAGGTGGATTTATGGAATTCAACGGGCCAGCAAATTAAACCCGTTTTTTCCGGGAACCTGGCAAAAGGCAAGCACCAGATCATACTTAATGATAAAATCAATAATTTGCCGCCCGGCATATATCTCCTGAAAGTGAATACTGCAGGTCAGTCGAAGCCGGTAAAATTGATGATTCAATAGTTTAAAAGTGTCACTCATGGCAAAGTCTTTACAGTTGAAGACGGCTGAGCTGGAGAAGATCAGTCACCTTGATTATTTTAATATTGCCCTTTCTGTTGACCTTGTGATATTCGGATACGAGAATAAAGAGCTGAAAGTATTACTGATCAAATCTGACCTGGAAGAATTTTCAGGTATGTATTCTTTGTTGGGTGACCTGGTTCGCCCGGATGAAGATCTTGACAGCGCACCCTATCGTGTATTATTGAGTAGGACAGGAATGGATGATGTATTCCTTGAGCAGGTGCACACTTTTGGTAGTATCGGAAGACACCCATCTGGCCGGGTAATCACCACAGCCTATTATGCCCTGATCGATATTCGTCACCACCAGTTACAAGTGGACAGTAATGAATTACACTGGCATGCAGTAAATGATATTAAGAAACTGGCATTCGACCATAAGCTGATACTGAATACTTGCCTCGAGCAACTGAGAAGCCAGATCATGGAGAAGCCGGTAGCTTTTAACCTGATGCAGGATAAATTTTCCCTGCGGGAGTTACAGGAAGTGTATGAAGCTATACTCGATATTAAATTAGACCGGAGAAATTTCCGGAAAAAAATTGCCGTGAAAGACTGGTTGCAGGACCTGAATGAAATGGAGAGTAATTTATCTCATCGACCCGGGAAACTGTACGGTTTGAAAAAACAATTCAAACGAAAAAGTTCAAAGGCATTAGCTATCTGATTTTTTTTCCCGGTAAGAAGATCAGAGCGAACCACCTTCCACCAGTCTTGAAGGGAGCATGATTGACCTTGCGACTGTTTTTTCTTCCATGTTTTCGAGCATCCTTTTAATGGCGAGTTTCCCCAGTTCATAGCCGCTGGTCTCTATATAAGTGATCTCGGGATTGAAAAGACCCGGGATAAAGCCATTACTGATAGCCAGTACAGAAATATCTTTTGGAATGATCAGCCCTGCCTGGTTAATAGCTTTCATAACACCGATCAGTATTTCATCACTCATGCAAAAAATATGATCAGGAGGCATTGACTGTTTTAGTATGGAAGCAACGGTTTGCCGGGCTTCTTCGCTGCTGGAGCAATACCCGACAGTTGTTTTCGTTTTTTTTGCATCCTGTTCCAGTATTTTTAAAAAGGCATCTTTCCTTTTTTTGGTGATGGATAATTCACGGTTGCCAAACAAGGCCAGTATGTTTTTCTTTTTATACTTGATAATGGTGTGTGCAGCAATAGTGGCAGCTTCTTCATCTGCCATGCAAATCGTGTCAAAGTTTCCCGAATCAGGCACCTTATCAAAGAAAATAATAGGTATGCCGGCTTCCTGGTATTTAACAAACAGTTCACTGGAATAACTGTCCGGGGTTATACTAATGAAAATTCCATCCACCCGGTTATGCTTACAAAGTTTCAGGTTCTCTGCTTCCTGTTGCGGATCGTCGCCGGATTGAAGGATCATCATCGAATAACCACTTTTCCGGGCATCTTTCTCCACGGCAGAAATAAAGGAATCATAAAATAGGTTAGATATGGTGGGTACGATAAGCCCAAAGACCTTGCTTTTATTGGTCCGGAGGTTTACTGCATAACTATTGGGCTCATATTCCATCAGCGCTGCCAGCTCTTTTACCTTTCGCTTCGTGTTTTCCGAAATGTCCGGGTGATTCTTCAAAGCCCTTGACACGGTGGAAATGCTGAGGTTGAGCTGGGTCGATATTTTCTTAAGCGTTGCGGTTTGTGCCATAAAGTGAACGTTCAGATTAAAATTACTACCAATATTTTTTCCACCGAAAACATTTCCGCAAATGTTTGCGGAAGTTTTCAGGGGCCAAAAAGGATACACAAGTGTTTTTAATACACATATTTAAGTATAAATTTATCAGGCTTTAGGGGATTTTAACTTTGTTTTGGGAATTGCGCAGCAATGTGACCAATGGTGTTGCCTTATGCTGAACGGACCTGAACAAGGCTAAATAGTACAAGATATAGGAAACGAGACCCTTGTCCCCACCTGGAGTTTTATTTGTTCTATCGGGAACACACCATATGAAACTGGATTAACACACCGATTATAATTTTAAAAAAAACGATTGCTTATGTCTGCAAAAACTCTGCTTTCTGCTATCCTTTGCTTCGTACTTGCGTTTTCCGTGCAGTTTGCTGCTGCGCAGGACAAAACCATTACGGGGAAAGTAACTGATTCAAAAGACGGATCGCCGGTTGCCGGTGCTTCTGTTCAGGCGAAAGGCTCCAGAGCCGGAACAACGACCCGGGGAGATGGAACCTTCAGTCTTAGTGTAGGATCAAATGTATC
>JAEUVP010000499.1 GCA_016786805.1 Chitinophagaceae bacterium
CTTTATAGTATTCAAAATTCAACAGACAACAATTTTGTAAAAATTGAAGGTAACATAAACAGCCAGGGACAGATAACAGAGACCGGTACCGGTTTTCCGGTATTAGAGCTGAATGGTCTCAGTAATCAAAACATTAATATATCCGGTACCATAACGAGTAATGTTGAAGTGAAAATCAATAACCCGGCTGGTGTCACCCTTCAATCAGCACTGACCCTGCCATACCGGCTTAATTTAATCAATGGAAAAATCACAACCTCGCTTATGAATATGCTGACACTTGCAGATAATGCTGTAACCGCAGGGGCTTCTTCGTTAAGTTTTATCGAGGGACCTCTAAGAAAAATTGGCGATGATAGCTTCACATTCCCGGTTGGCGTGGGAACTATATACTCCCAGGTCACCATTACAAATGTATCCGGTGGAAATACGTCAGATGTATTTACAGCAGAGTATAGACGGAATAACCCGCAAACTGTTCATGGACCTGCGGTTGAACCGGGAATGGATCATGTAAGCTATGTTGAGTACTGGACGCTTACCCGTGATGCGGGAACAGCTGTTAAAAGAGTAGCACTTGCAGTAACGCCAACCAGTTTTTGTAAATCATTGGCGACTACCTATGTCAGCCGCTGGAATGGTGCTTTATGGACCAGTGAAGGTTCAACTAATGGGGGTGTTACACTGTTTCCACCCTATGAGACGGGTACAATAACAAGTACAGATGATATTTCTTCTTTTGGTGACTTTACATTGATCACCGATCAGCCTTTTGCCATCAACCCGCTGCCGGTTACGCTGGTTAGTTTTGATGTGATAAAACAAAATAATACAGCTCTGCTGCAATGGGAATTAGCGGAATGCTGTTCAAAAAATACAAAGTTTGAATTACAACGTTCTCACGAAGGAAGCAGCTTTGTTACGTATAAAACTATTCCTGGCAATGAAGTCAACCGATTTTACCAGGTAATGGATAATCGCCTTAATGCTGGCCTTACCTATTACAGGCTTCGGATTGTTGAAGAAGACGGGAAAATAAGTTTTAGCCGTATTGTAACTGTAATTAATGGTTCACCTCATTTGTCGTTAGCAGCGGTGGGGCCAACGCTTGTTACAGACATAACAACTGTTATGATAACAGCAACCGGCAACCGTGATGTGGTGTTGTATATTACAGATATGCAGGGGAGGGTGTTGTTAAAAAAAGAAAGCCAGCTAAGTACCGGTAATACAACTATTCAGCTTTCTGCGGGTAACCTGGTAACAGGTACTTATTTGATCTATGCAGAAAGTAAGGGGCAGCGAACCAATAGTATCCGGTTTATTAAACAATAGGTATCACTTGACTTTTTTCTTTGAAACCACTTTTTTAACCATCGGCATTCTTAACTTTTTGGCCTCTTCATTCCAGGCGGCTGCATTAATGATCAGCTCCCGGATGCCCAATGCGCTGATATCTTTTTTGGAAGTGACAGTAACAGTAGCAATGGTAGCCCTTGATTTCAGCTCCAGTTGCGGGAAAGCGTCCAGCAGGTCTTTGCCCCGGCAGAAAGCCACATCTATCCCTTCTTTGGTATTGTTGAGGTACATGAACATTCCAAAATAATGGTAAAAGGGAATTTTAAAACTTAGCCGTTCTTCAATACCCGGTACATTTTCAATGATTAAATCTCTGAGTAGCCCCGCAAGTTCACGTCTTTCATCCGGCAGGCCTTCTATATATTCATCCACCTTCTTCATTGCTACTATAAGCCGAATTGCCGGCTGACCTGCTCTGCCTGTTTTTTGAAAGACGTTAATTCTTCCTGTTGCTGGGCAATGAAAGGATTGTCTTTTAATTTCCCGATTACTGTTTCCATTTCCTTTTCCGTTTCATAAACCATCTGCCGGTAAGGGCTCTGGTAATCTTTAGCTCTTGATTCGTAAATGGCCTTTGTCATCCATTCTTTAGTGTTCACGGCCTGTTGAAACAAGGAAGCGAACATTTTTTTACTGAATTTATCAGGTGTCAATTGTAAAATCTCCAGCATTGCAGCAAAAGCATGCTGTGTTTTTTCTTTTACATATTTACGGCTCTGTTGTTCGTAAAATGCATGTACCAGGTCCCAATCATTTATTTTACCGGTATGAATTGATCTTACCATTGTTTTAAAAGCCGGGGCAGGAACTAACTGGCCGCCGATATTTGTCCATGCCTGGCGAACAGGGCTGGCAGGTAAAGATTTCAACAGCTGTTGCAGGGATGCTATTTTATTATCAATTGTATAGGAAATGAGTTGTGTGATCCCGTAGTAAATAATTAACTCTTTAAAAACAGCGTAAGCTTCCGCTACTTTGATCAGTTGCACCTTACGATTAGTATTTTCAAATCCTTCTGCCAATATTTCCAATTTGCTGACATCCCCTGGCTTATTCTTCAATAGTGCCTCAGCAGTTTTCAGGAGATCTTTATCCGCAATTTTCTTCTTGTTTTTTAATGCCCATGCCCTGGCGGTTGCTTCTTTCATCAGGCGCAGCGCATCAAAAATTTCATTGATACTATCGGGGGCCAGGAAATCATATTCCAGTTCCTGTATCTTTTCTGTCCGCTTATCCCTGCCTGAATATTTGCCTGCGTTGCGGGCCAGTGCATACATATTGTACATGAACCAATAACCTGGCATAATGACCAGCCGGTCATGGCTTACATCATTGCTGACCAGGGAAAAGGGGATGGGTATATTCAATTCGGCAGGGAAATCTCCTTTGGCGATCAAGGTGAATGAAGCAAATTTGGAATTATGTTTCAGGCTGACGCAGAGCCCGGGCCAGAAACCACGTCCTGCAACTATTTCACCATCCGCACCTCTTGAGTTATGATTAGATCCGATGGTGGCACCGGCTGCCATATTACTTTGTCCCATGATCGTGGCAGCGCATAGAAAAGAATTATTATGGTGCTGTTCATGGGCCGGGAAGATCAGCGAATTCAGTACTTCGCAGCAGGAAATGGTTGAATTATCACCCAGATAAGAGTTGATCAGCCTGGCGCCATACTTTAATTGCGATTGCGAAGCCATGATAAAACGAACGGCTTTTACACCATAAAAAACACGGCAGCCAAAACCAACAATGCCGTTTACTAATTCACAACCTTCGCCGATCTGAGATTTTGCTTCGGGAGAAGAGTTAATCGTAAGGTTTTTAAGTTTATTGGCTCCTTTGATATACGCATCAGTGCCGATCCACACATCTTTGATGATACGGCTGTTCTTGATCACCGTTCTGTCGCCGATCTTGCCGTAATAGCCTCTTTGTTTATCAAATTTCTTTTCTGTGAACTCTTTAAATTTCTGCTGTAGTTTTTCATCATCCCTGTATTTTGCCCACAGATAAGCATCACCCGGTAACATGCCATTAAAAGGAAGTATACTTCTTCCGGCATTCTCATTACATACTTCAATCCAGATACGGACAGATTCTTTTTCTCCCTCTCTTAAAATACCGTTACCAAATTTAGCATGGTCCGTCGTTGCCAGCTCGTTAACGTTTACGATCATTACATCATTGCCGATAATATAATGACTCATGAAATTCACATTATCGATCACCACATTATCACCAATATCACAACTGATGATGGTACTGTTATACAACCCGACCGGCATCCTGATATTATTGAACTCTAAGAAGTAAGGCTCAAGTTTCCCGATCCTGACCAGCCCATAAAACTTACATCGTTGCACCAGTTCAGGGTTAAATGCATTGGAGACCTGCACCTTGTCCCAGTCATCAGAAGTATTACCGTTTCGTACCAGTACTTCCGTTTCGTAAGCAGTGAGTTTACGGTATTTGATACCACTTCGATTCTGGATATTCCGTAGATAATACTCGTTTTTTCCTTTGGGGATATATTCTTTAGCCACAAAACCGTAGCCGAGGCTGGCAATGGGATTCTTTTTGATATGGTTCATGGAGTTAGTTTAAGTTCTGCTTACGGAGCTTTAAGATAAACAAAGGATATGAACCTATAACTATTCCACGGTCACTGATTTGGCCAGGTTTCTTGGTTTGTCAACATCAAGACCTTTGGCCACACCGATGTAATAGGCAAGTAATTGCAATGGAACTACACTTAACATCGGAGCCACGATCTCATCTGCTTCCGGAACGATCATTACATCGTTGGAAAGCCCGGCAGATGTTTCATCGCCTTCGGTAATGACAGAAACCACCTGGCCTTTCCTGGCTTTGATCTCCTGCATATTACTGACCACTTTTTCATGGTAAGTATCTTTCGTGGCGACGAAGACCACCGGCAGATTTTCATCCACCAATGCAATGGGGCCATGTTTCATTTCAGCCGCAGGGTATCCTTCTGCATGTATGTAAGAAATCTCTTTCAGTTTCAACGCTCCCTCCAGTGCCACCGGGAAATTATAACCACGGCCCAGATAAAGGAAATCCCTGGCATCTTTATATTTCTCAGCCAGTGCTTTGATCGGTTCGCTATGTTTTAATGTCCAGGCCAGTTTCTCTGGTATCTGTTCCAGTTCACTGAGCAAGTGCATATACCTGTCATTGGAAATAGATCCTTTGATATAAGCGATCTTCAGGGCCATCATGGTTAATACCGCTAATTGTGCCGTGAAAGCTTTGGTGGAAGCCACACCGATCTCAGGACCTGCATGGGTATACGCACCGCCATGCGATGCACGGGCAATAGATGATCCCACTACATTCACAACACCAAGTATGATGGCACCCTTGGATTTTGCATTTTCAATGGCTACCAACGTATCTGCTGTTTCGCCACTTTGCGAAATAGCAATGATCACATCCCCTTTATTGATCACAGGGTTGCGATAGCGGAATTCAGAAGCATATTCTACTTCCACATTCACCCGGCAGAGTTCTTCAAAAATATATTCTGCTACTAATCCTGCATGCCAGCTGGTGCCACAGGCTACCATAATAATGCGATTGGCACTCACCAGCTGTTCGGCATATTGCTGAATGCCGCTCATAGTGATGGTGCCTGCTGCTGCATCTAATCTTCCCCGCAGGCAATCATACACTGTTTGCGGTTGTTCAAAGATCTCTTTCAACATGAAATGATCATAACCCCCTTTTTCAATAGCCGCCAGTTCAATATCTAATTTTTGAACATAAGGTGTCAGCTTCTCATTTCCCAGGTTTTTCAGGATCAATTCATCCGGCCTGATGATGGCCAGTTCATAATCGTTTACATAGACCACTTCCTTGGTATATTCAAGCATAGGAGATGCATCGGAGCCCAGGAAATGTTCGCCCTTGCCCACACCGATCACCAGTGGGCTTCCTTTTCTTGCGGCAATAATAGTTTCGGGATCGTCCGCATCCAATAAAAGAATGACATACGCACCTGTGACTCTTTTTAAAGCTACCCGAACAGCTTCTTCCAGGGAACATTCATTATTTTTCTTGATCTCTTCAATAAAATTGAGCAGTACTTCTGTATCGGTATCGCTGGTAAATGTGTAGCCTTTATTGGTCAGCTCTTTTTTAAGCTGCGCATAGTTTTCAATAATTCCATTATGGATCATAGCCAGTTTACCACTGGCGGATTGGTGGGGGTGTGCATTACGGTCGCTTGGTTCGCCATGTGTTGCCCAACGGGTGTGACCAATGCCCACATGAGCATGGAGATCTTTGCCGACAATATTATCTTCCAGTTCAGCTACACGGCCTTTCTTTTTATACACCTTCAGGCCGCTACCGTTTTGCAGGGCAACACCTGTACTGTCGTATCCCCGGTATTCAAGACGTTTAAGTCCTTTGATAATAATCGGGTAAGCTTCTCTGGGTCCGGTATAGCCAACTATTCCACACATAAGAATGATTTTATTGCGGTAAAGATATTGATTTCATAACATGCAAACGTTTGACTGATTGCAGGATATGCGAAAGTCGTCAAAAAACAAAAATGTACAAACAAGACTTATCGGGTTATAACAATGACCCGCTTAGTATAGCAAATGCCACGGAAAAATAAATGATCAGCCCGGTGACATCTACTAATGTGGCTACAAAGGGGGCTGAACTCACTGCGGGGTCAGCTCCCAGTCGTTTCAAGACCATTGGAAGCATGCTGCCTGCAAGAGTTCCCCAAAGAACTACTCCCAGTAAAGTGATACCTACGGTGCAGCCTATGGCAAACCAATGGTCGCCATATAATTCCGGGGCGAGAGAGTGCCAGATCCAGATTCTTAAAAAGCCGATAATGGCTAATACGGATCCAAGCAGCAGGCCCGAAATGATTTCCCTGCGCATAACTCTCCACCAATCCCTGATGGTTATTTCCCCAATGGCCATTGCCTGTATGATCAGGGTGGAAGCCTGTGACCCGCTGTTGCCACCGCTGGAAATGATCAGGGGCACAAACAAGGCCAGTACCACAGCTTTCTGTATTTCTTCCTCGAAATAAGCCATAGCAGAGGCCGTTAATAATTCGCCGAGGAACAACACAATCAGCCATACCACTCTTTTTTTAAAGAGCTTGAAGATGGGAATATCCAGGTAGGGCTCATTCAGTGCAGCAGTACCTCCCATTTTTTGCATATCCTCGCTGAACTCTTCCTCTGCCACCCACAGCATATCATCAATAGTAACGATACCCAGTAATTTATTGCTATTACTTACTACAGGTAAGGCCACCCGGTTATTCATTTTGAAAACCTCACCTGCTGTTTCCTGGTCTTCATCAGCTTTCAGGGAAACGACCCGGTTATCCATCAGTTCAGCTACTTTTTTATCCGGCGGATTGAGTATAAAATCACGGATGCGGATATCGTCCAGCAATTCCCCTTTTTTATTGATCACATAGATCACATTGATGGTTTCACTATCCTTCCCGTATTTGCGGATGGTGGCAAAAACTTCTTCGATCGTGTTGTCGGGATAGACATACACATAATCCGGCGTCATCAACCGGCCGATGCTGTTTTCCGGGTAACCTAACAGGGAAAGGGTGATCTTTCTTTCTTCCGGATCCAGTAGTTTGATCAGTTCACGAACGGCGTTACTGGGCAATTCTTCCAGGAAATCGGTACGGTCATCCGCGGGCAGTTCATTCAGCAAAGAAGCAATCGTATTAGGAGGCAGATCCCGGATGATCCTTTTTTGTACGGACAGGTCAAGTATCTTGAAAACACTGGCAGCCCGGTGTACCGACATATTGGCGATGATCTGGCTCTCATAATCCGGGAATTCATCCACCAGCATCGCCACGTCACTGATGTTCTGATGGTTCAGAAAATCCTTTATCTGCAGCTTATCTTCCGTCTGGATGATGGCTTCAAATTGTTCCGGTATGGTTGGTTGTGCCAGTTCTAATGACATAGTTCAAAAATACGAAGCCGGAAGTTAGCAGCATTACGATGAGGAGGCCCTTCTTTGTTAATTAATTTGTTTACTTCGCTTGTAAATAGCCAACCGATGGTGCTTCCGTTTTTATTTATTGCCCCGACGCAGGATATGGGACGTGGTGTATTTACCCGGGAAGATATTGATGCCGGTACACTTGTCGAAGTGGCACCTGTTATTGTAATGACGGCAGAAGAAAGAAAGCTGTTAGATCAAACCCTGTTACATGATTATATCTTTGAATGGGGTGACAAAAGTGATCAATGCTGTATGGCGTTGGGCTACGTGCCTGTTTATAACCATTCCTACCAGTCCAATTGCGAATATGAAATGGATTTTGACAGCCGGCAAATCCTGGTCCGGTCAGTAAAGCCAGTAAAAGCAGGAGAGGAACTATTTATTAATTATAACGGCGAATGGAACGACAGTACCCCGCTCTGGTTTGATGCCAAATAAAAAACCGCCCCATAATTAAACGGAACGGTTAAAGCTATTTTGGAAATATTTATTATTGGAATACTACCTGTGCCCTGATCTCACCTGCAGGATAAGCAGCAGTTCTGATAGCGATATAATACAAGCCACTTAATACCGCTTCTTCTTTTACAACCACTCCATCCACCAATAAGGTTCCTGATCTGGAGCCATTTGCGGTTAAACCAGTAGTGCTGATCGTTTGAAGAGGTGTTGTTGGTGAAAGGGCAAAACCAGCAGGAGCTGTGCCGTAAACCCCCATGCCAATAGGAGCTCCGCTTAACCCTGCCCAGTTGATTGTATAGCTTAATGTTTTTGTGCCTTTAATGTAGAAAACATCAATAGTTCCCAAGGCATTAGATGCACTTGTCGGAACCACCTGGGCACCGCTCATGGTGATACCCTTTTTTTCGTAGAGAACAGTTTTTTTGGCTTCAGCCGACTTTTCGCAAGAATTAAAAGTTGCCAGCATACCCAAAAGAATAACAGAGAAAGCAGTTAGTTTGATCCATTTCATGATTGTGAGATTTGCTATAAAAATAAGAACTTTTTCCATTTGGCAATGGAAGACTGCTTTTTTCTGGTTTTACCTGAAAAACAAGTGAATAAGTTGCAGAGAAACCGGCCCGCCGATGACTGATTTTCCTTCATTTCCTGCAGCATAAACCTGCTTTTATTGCACGATGATCTTCTGTGTACAAACGGGGACTCCGGCCTCTTTTATCCTGACCAGGAACAGCCCTTTTGCCAAATTTCCCTTGCTGACTGGCATATTAATGGTTTGACCCGCAGCGGTGGGAGGCAATACATGTGACAGTATTATTTTCCCGCTGAAATCAAATATTTCAATAAGTGCTTGTTTCAGCGAACTGCCTGCTTTCAGGTTTATCTTATTATCTGTGACTATTGTCGGGAATATCTTTATTTCATTTCTCGCTACTGCAGCGGTGCTGATCAATACAATTTTTGAATAGGTGACTGTTCCGCTTATATCCGTCATTTTTAACCGGTAAAAGGTAGTACCCGTTAAATGTACCGGATCTGTGTAGTGATAGGAAACTGATGCTGCCAGTTGCTGACCTGCTGATCCCTGTATGGTTGCGATACTGGTAAAGTTGTTGCCGTCATTACTTTTCTGTACTTCAAAATAATCAGGATCGCTGTCCTGAGTAATATCCCAGCTCAATTCGGCTGACTTATTACTTTCTTTACCCGTGAAGGATAATAATTTTACGGGTAACGGTATATTAAACTGTGTAGTAAAGCTGATGCGGTTATCGCCACTATTTTCATAAAACTCCAGCACCAGGTTTCTTGTTCCGCTGAAGACAGCACTGTAGGTACTTGTTTGATAAGATTGATCGTTCCATTGGTTGATGACCCAGGTAGCGCCTCCATCAAG
>JAEUVP010000544.1 GCA_016786805.1 Chitinophagaceae bacterium
CTTGCTGTAGGCATACACATGACCGGGTTGTACATGGGCCAGGCACTGGGTGGCTTTGGCGCAACCATAGCTCATAATTTTTCATGGCAGGCAGCATTTCATTCGTTCGGAATTATCGGGGTTGTTTATTCTGTTGTTCTAATTCTTTTTTTAAGAGATAAAAAAATAGAAACACTTAAGGTCGTAAATGAAATTAATAAAACAAATAAAAATAACAATCTGCTGAAAGGCCTTGGTTTGCTGTTTACGAATATAGCCTTTTGGATTATACTTTTCTACTTCGCCATTCCCAGCTTGCCGGGATGGGGAATAAAAAACTGGCTGCCCACTTTATTTGCAGAAAACCTGAATATTGATATGGCAAAAGCAGGGCCACTGTCCACCATTACTATTGCTGCATCATCTTTTATCGGTGTCATCTTCGGCGGCATTTTATCCGACCGTTGGGTGCAGAAAAATTTGCGTGGAAGAATTTATACAAGTGCCATTGGGCTTGGATTAACTATTCCGGCATTATTGTTTATCGGATTTGGGCACTCACTCTTTGCCGTTATTGGCGCAGCATTTTGTTTTGGTTTTGGCTTTGGAATGTTTGATGCTAATAATATGCCGATACTCTGCCAGTTTGTTTCTAAAAAATACAGAGCTACTGCGTATGGATTAATGAATATGGTGGGAGTATTTGCCGGTGCATTCATTACTGATTTATTGGGCAAATCAACCGATGCAGGAAATCTCGGAAAGGACTTTGCCATGCTGGCGGGTATTGTTGCGGTGGCACTAATTATCCAGCTTTCTTTTTTAAAGCCCAAAACGAATGAATTTGTTGACGAATAAAAAATAATATGCAAAAACAGATTTTCAATTTAATGCCCTGCTTACTTTTCCTGGTGTTAAGCAGCTTTGACTGTTCTAAAAAAAATGCTGCCCCGCCACCACCGGGACAAATCAAAGCATCATCGTATGCGCCTGCCACACCTGTATTAAAGGGGATGGCAGCAAACCCATTTCTTCGTGTTGTTGTACAAATTTTTTCCGGAAACCCGGAGCAGCAATACAGAAAAATACAATGCACAATAAACGCCGCCGGGTTAAGTGAAGTACAGAAAGTGGATGCATATTTATCGGGTGAAACATTCTCTGCCATAAATCTTATTGGCACAGTTAATCCATCGTCCGCAACATTTGATATTCCTGTTACGGCAAACCTGCAGCCGGGTACGCATTATGTCTGGCTGAGTGTTGTATTGAAAAATGATGCAACACTGAATAATAAAATTGAGCTACATTCTACAAAACTAATTGATGCATCTGCTAACGAACTGGCAATCGACCAGGGTTCATCTGTTTATACAAAACTTACCGGTGTGGCCGTTCGCAAAGCCGGTGATGATAATGTAAACACCTACCGTATTCCGGGAATTGTTCAAACAGACAGGGGCACTTTGCTTTCTGTTTATGACATCCGCTATAATAACAGTGCAGACTTGCCGGGCGATATTGATGTAGGCCTTAGCCGCAGTACAGATAATGGCAAAACATGGGAGCCAATGAAAGTGATAATGGATATGGGTGCGCCGCATGATAACAATGGCATTGGTGACCCTGCTATTTTATTTGACGCGGTAACAAAAAAGATATGGGTGGCTGCATTGTGGAGCAAGGGCAATCGTTCTATTGCCGGTTCCATCGGCGGCATCTCTCCCGATTCAACCGGCCAGTTTGTATTGGTAAGCAGTACAGATGATGGTGTAACATGGTCTGCACCTTATACTATCACACCGCAGATAAAAGAACCTGCATGGAAAATATTCTTCAACGGGCCCGGCAGTGGCATTGCCATGCAGGATGGCAAATTGGTTTTTTCTGCTCAATACTGGATATCATCAAATGTTCCATACTCCACCATTATTTACAGCGATAACCAGGGCAGTACATGGAAAGGAAAAATCCTTGGGCCAAAATCAAACACCACCGAAAGCCAGGTGGTGGAAACCACACCCGGCACACTGATGCTGAACATGAGGGATAACCGGGGGAGTTTCAGAAGTGTAGCCAGCACATCCAACATGGGTACAAGCTGGACAGAACATTCCACATCATACAACACATTGCCCGACCCGGTATGTATGGGCAGCCTGATAAAAGCAAAAGTAAATGTAAACGGAACCCTGAAAGATGTTTTGTTTTTCAGCAACCCCAATTCAGGATCTGGCAGGGTTAATATCACCATTAAAGCAAGTTTGGATTTAGGGCAAACATGGTTACCTGTCAATCAACTGCTGATTGATGAAAGACAGTGTTATGGTTATTCATCTCTCACAAAGATTGATGATAATACAATTGGGATATTATACGAGGGCACAAAGGATTTATACTTTGTAAAAGTGGTGGTGGGTGAAATAATAAAATAAATCACGGATAAAAACATAAACTACAAATGAAGAACGCAATATTAATCATCATTACGGTTTTTAGTTTTGGCAAAAGCCATGCCCAATACAATACCGTTCCTGTTTTTACATCAGGCACAGAAGGCCATAAAAGTTACCGCATACCGGCAATCATTTCATTGCCCAATGGCGAACTACTGGCTATAGCCGAAGGCCGGGTGCATGGCGCAGGAGATTTTGGTGATATTAATATTGTAATGAAGCGAAGCACAGACAAAGGGCAGACTTGGGGAGCCTTACAATACATTGCAGAGTTTGATACGCTGCAATGTGGTAATCCGGCTCCGGTTGTTGACCTGACAGACCCCCTATTTCCACAAGGCCGCATTTTTCTTTTTTACAACACCGGCAACAATCATGAAGGCGAAGTAAGAAAAGGGAAAGGGTATAAACAGGTATGGTATAAAACATCAACGGATGGTGGCCGCACATGGGGTGAACCAATTGACATTACCTTACAGGTACACCGCCCCAATTATCCGCAGGCAAATGCTGCTTATAATTTTAAGGAAGACTGGAGAACTTATGCCAACACTCCCGGCCATGCTATGCAATTTCAAACTGGCAAATACAAAGGAAGAATTTATGTAGCCGCTAATCACTCAGCAGGCGGACCACAAAAGCAGGCAGAAGATTATGATGCACATGGATTTTATACCGACGACCATGGAAAAACATTTCATTTGGGAGCCAGCTTAAATATACACGGCAGCAATGAATCAATGGCTACAGAAATTAGCGGAGGCAGGTTGATGTTTAACAGCCGCAATCAAAAAGGCGATATACGAGCAAGAATTATCGGCATCAGCAGTAATGGCGGTGAGTCCTGGGACACTACTTACTTTGACCGCAACCTGCCCGACCCTGTTTGCCAGGCAAGCATCCTTAACATTGGAAAAAAGAATGGGAAGAATATACTGGCCTTTTGCAATGCAGCCGATGAAAAACTAAGGGATAACCTCACCCTGCGCATAAGTTTTGATGATGGAAAAACATGGAAGAAAAGTTTTTTGCTTGATAAAAACCCAACAGTTTATGAGAATAAAAACAAAGATTACACTGCCTATTCTGATATAGTGAAGTTGAATGAAAAAGGGATTGGTGTTTTATACGAAAAAGAAAACTACTCACAGATTGTTTTCACAATTGTAAAATGGAAATAACGAAACCGATATATAAATGACTTACTCAAAAACAGATTTGCTTGCTTTAAAAGATTTTTATGCAAACCAGTTGCTGAACAACACCGTTCCATTTTGGTTTCCCCGCTCTTTTGATAAAGAATGCGGCGGTTATTTATTAATGAGAGATGCCGATGGCAGCCTGATTGATGATGATAAAGCGGTATGGATTCAGGGAAGAGCAACCTGGATGCTTTCAACTTTATACAACACAGTTGAGAAAAAACAAGAGTGGTTAGACGGAGCTAAACTGGGTTATGATTTCTTAAACAAGTATTGCTTTGAT
>JAEUVP010000552.1 GCA_016786805.1 Chitinophagaceae bacterium
GATGCACAGGTATTCGCCAAAGTGTTAGCACAGGTGGCAGAAGCCAGTGGAGCGAAAGTGATCGTCTTCTCGAATAATTTAAGTGGTAAAGCCATTGCTCCCCGTCTTTCTGTACGGTTAAAAGCAGGATTAGTTTCCGGGACAGTTGCCTTACCCGATACCAGCAATGGTTTCGTGGTGAAGAAAAATGTATTCTCCGGTAAAGCTTTTGCCAATATATCCGTAAACACGGATATAAAGATCATTGCATTGAGCCCAAACGCCTACCAGACCCTTGCGGGGGAAGGCACTGCTGAAGTGGTTGCTTTCAACGCCACGATCGATGCAGCTAAAATAAAGGTGACCGGCGTCAGCAAAGCCAGTGGTGAAGTGCCACTAACAGAAGCTGAAATAGTGGTAAGTGCCGGTCGTGGGATGAAAGGCCCGGAACATTGGGGTATCGTCGAAGACCTGGCCAAGGTTTTACATGCTGCCACCGCTTGCAGCCGTCCTGTTGCTGATGCACACTGGCGTCCGCACAATGAGCATGTGGGACAAACTGGTTTTGCTATTGCTCCGAACTTATATATCGCCATCGGCATTTCCGGTGCGATCCAGCACTTAGCCGGTGTGAACCGCAGTAAAGTGATCGTGGTGATCAATAAAGACCCGGAAGCTCCCTTCTTTAAAGCTGCTGATTATGGTATTGTGGGCGACGCTTTTGAAGTGGTGCCGAAAATGACAGAAGCTATCAAAAAGATAAAAGGAACAGCATAATATCTTTTCCAAAAGTGTAAAAGGCTGACAGTTGTATGTCAGCCTTTTCTGTTATAAAATAGTTCTTTTGTTTAACCCGAATTAACCCGGTTGGCTCATGAACCATTTAGCCAAAATCCCTTAGTTTCGTGCCATAATTATGAAGAAGATAGAACTGGAAATAGTGGCCCTTTCCCATAGCATCACGCAGACTCATTCGTATGCTGTGGTACTGGGAGAAGTGAATGGATTAAGGCGTCTCCCGATCGTTATCGGTGGCTTTGAAGCCCAGGCAATAGCAGTGGCTCTGGAAAAGATGCAGCCCAGCCGCCCGCTGACGCATGACCTGATGAAGAATTTCCTGAATGCTTTTGCTATTGACCTTCACGAGATCATTATCTGCGATCTGCAGGAAGGCATCTTCTATTCCAAGCTGCTTTGTTCTTCTGCCAACGATACCATTGAAATAGATTCCAGGACCTCTGATGCACTGGCACTGGCTGTTCGCTTTGGCTGCCCCATTTATACGTACGAGAATATTCTGGAAAGTGCAGGCATCCTGATGGAAGACACCGAAAAAACCGGCAAAAAGAAAAAAGTGAAACAGGAAGCCATGGTGGAAAGTGATGCCCCGACCGGTAATGAAGACCTGAAAACCATGACACTGGAAGAATTAAACCATCTGCTGAACGAAGTACTGGACAACGAAGACTATATCCGGGCCATCGCTATCCGGGACGAGATCAACAGCCGGAAAAAGAAATAAAAACCCCCACAAAGGGTGATTGCATTTCTTCCGGTAAAGCACTATTTTACCAATCCTATTTTCTTAAGAAAACCAACCGTAACCTTTTATTCTATGATTGTTTTTCCAAACAGTAAGATCAATCTCGGCCTTCGGGTGCTCCGAAAACGTAATGATGGCTACCATGACCTGGAAACCGTATTCTACCCGATCAAACTAACCGATATACTTGAGATCACTCCGCTTACCACTACCGTCAAGACCTTCAGTATTCCTTTCAGCAAAAGTGGTTTTGTCATCCAGGGCGACCCCAGCGATAACCTTTGCGTCAAAGCCTATGGAATGCTGAAAAAAGATTTTCCAAAACTGCCTGCCATACAAATGCACTTACATAAAGCGGTTCCTGCAGGAGCTGGTTTGGGAGGTGGCAGTGCTGATGCTGCTTTTACCCTGGTATTGCTGAACAAAGAATTTAAATTAGGGCTCTCCCAGGAACAACTTTTACACTATGCTCTGAAACTGGGTAGCGATTGCCCGTTCTTCATCATCAATAAACCCTGTCATGCCACAGGGAGAGGTGAACAACTCACTCCTATTGATCTTGATCTTTCTGCTTACAAAATTGTTGTAGTCAATCCCGGAATACATATCAATACCGGCAGGGCCTTCCTGCACATTAAACCTTCCGTACCGGAACGTTCATTAAAAGAGATCATTGCACAACCTATTCAAAGATGGAAAGACGAACTGGTGAATGATTTTGAAAAATGGGTATTTGCTGAACATAAACAGGTGGTGGAGATCAAAGATCAGTTGTATATAAACGGAGCTGTCTTTGCTTCAATGAGTGGAAGCGGCAGTACGGTCTTTGGCATATTCGATAAAGGAAAACAGTTAGAGCTCCATTTCCCGGAACATTATTTTGTAAAGGAATTGGCCAACTGACGAGACTGATACGGGTAACTGACTCATCTCATTCCCATTTTTTTGCAAGACCGCTACATTTGCAGTAAACTATACCGCATGGAGATCTACAAAGAATTTGCATTTGACGCTGCCCATTTTCTGCCCAATGTTCCTGAAGGACATAAATGCAAACAAATGCATGGGCATACCTATCA
>JAEUVP010000002.1 GCA_016786805.1 Chitinophagaceae bacterium
CAAGCAGCTTTTGTTATTTTATTATTAACCATTTCAGTACTGTTACCAGCATTGCCGCAACTGAGACTACAGTTTTCCTTAAAGCAGAAAAAGAGATAAGTAGCGAGCCGGCTAAAGCAAATCTGAAACATTTATTAAAAATTCTCGCTACTGAAATAATAAAAGCAGGAAATTTTTGCACCCCTGTCATTACCGAAGTAAATGAATTACTGCATACACATGAAATCGGGAACATATTGCCACCTGGAATAAGAGATCCTGAATATCTTATCCCGGTTCAAGCTTCGTCCAGTAAAGCATATACAGATCAAACAGATGACGCTTATGAAGAAACGGGCAGTATTTATGTCCGGCATGCCGGCCTTATTTTATTACAACCCTTTTTACAATATTTTTTTAAAAATATCGGGCTGCTCCGTGATGAAGAATTTGCAGGTAATGAATCAAAAGAAATAGCCGTACACCTGGCTTATTTCTTAGCCACTGGTCATGAACAGCCCTATGAACATGAACTGCTCTTTGAAAAATATCTCTGCGCCTGGCCTCATGGTGTTCCTGTTAATCGTTTCGTTACACTAACTGACAGTATGAAACAGGAAGCAGAGCAACTATTGAAGGCCGTTATTCACCACTGGAAAGTATTAAAGAATAGTTCACCTGCTGGCCTCCGCGAAGGTTTCCTGCAACGAAATGGCAAGTTAGTCCTGGCAGAACAACAACACAAATTGATAATCGAGAAAAACGGCATTGATATTTTGCTTGACCAGTTGCCCTGGAGTCATTCTATTATCACTTTACCCTGGTTAAAAAAAGTATTGTACACCGAATGGCCAACTAACTAAAGTGAAGGACGGAGCAGCACATACCGCCCCTGTTGCCAAACAACCAGCAAAAAATTTTTTTCCTGCGCCTGGAAAAGAAAATTTTTTTGGCGGCAGTGAATCAACCGACAAAGAAGATAGCTTCTTTAAGAATACCGGTGTCCAGGCTAAATTGATGATCGGCGCCAGTAATGATAGTTTTGAAAAGCAGGCCGATACTACTGCTGATAAAGTTGTTAGTAAGCTCAACAACCCGGCGCCTGCCGTTCAAACCAAGGCTGTTAAAGAAGAAGAACAACTACAGAAGAAAGAGGAAGAGATAGACAAAACAGGAAATAAGCTTCAAAAGAAAACAGCTTTTGAAAGTAATGAAGAGCCTGCTGAAAAACAAAAGATCCAGACAAAATCTGAGAATAGTTCCGGCCAGCCTGCTTCTTCAGCCCTGCAATCACAACTTAATTCAACCAAGGGTGGCGGGCAACCACTACCTGAACAGGCAAAGCAATCGATGGAATCCGGTTTTGGTGCTGATTTCAGCGGTGTCCGTATTCATAATGACAGTAACGCCGCTAAAATGAATAACCAGATAGGTGCCCAGGCATTTACACATGGTAATGATATTTATTTTAATGAAGGAAAATACAACCCTAATTCATCTGAAGGTTCGCATTTGCTGGCGCATGAACTAACACATACTGTTCAGCAGGGAGCCAGCGTTCAGAAAAAAGATAAGCAGGAAGCGACACCTGCTATACAAACAAAACTGATACAGAAAGCAGATGCTCCTGCGGCTGCACCAGCTGCGGGCAGTACAGAAACAGTGGATATTTCAAAAGGTACATTTACCCCCTCGGAAAAACTGAAAACAGAAATTGAAGAATCAAAGTATAAGGGAGTAGATGTTATTCTTTCCATGGGTGAAATGGGAGGTACTGCTACGGTGAAGATTACCGGTAAAAACGATAAATATGATATTAAGGGTGGAGGAAAGGCTAAGATACCATTAAATGTTCCTTATTTATCCGCCGCTTCTCCTACCCTGCATACAGGCATTACTGATAGTGTCGTAAAAGGCAAAGTTGGCACCCCGAAAAGTCCAGGTGATCTTGATAACTGGATACAAAAAAATGCAGCCAGCCTGGGCTGGACAGGTATTGATATAAAATCACTACAGGGAAAATTCACTAATGATTTTACGGATGGTACTTTAAAACTCAGCATCAATGACGTGAGTGTGAAAGTGGCTGAGTTTGCAACCGCGACATTAACCGCTGGCTTTGAGAATTTACAAAAACCTGTTGTAAAAGTAAGTGCCACTGTCAAAGCAAAAGGTATTGCAGACGCTACTTTAAATATTACCAATGAAAAAGGCCCATTGACAGGGGGAGTTGATGTAGGAGTAAATTTTGCTTCTTTCTCTGGTACTGTCAGTGTCGTGTATAAAGATGATGGCAGTATTGATATAAAAGGAACTGTCAGTTACAGTGCCAACAAACTGAGTGGCTCTTTAACCCTGATCGCTACTGACAAAGCCACTGCAGATAATTTCGCCAGGGAACAAGTCGGAGCAGGCGGCAATGCAGCCGAAGCATCATTACCTGCTGAAGTACCTGCACCAGCAGGAAAAGGAGAAAGAGCATTGGCAGGTATGGGCAGCCTTACATTTAACCTGACTGAATGGTTTGCAGGTACTGTAAGTGTAATTGTCGATGGGAAAGGTGATGTAACAGTGGTGGGAAAGATCGCCCCTCCCAAAGAAATTGAACTTTTCCCGCAAAAGAATTTCGACAAAGAACTTTTCAAACTCGAAGCCAGGGCTGCGTATGGTATACCGGTCGTTGGAAATGTTTTTGTCTTTGCCAATGTTGCCCTCATCGCCATGGCAAGAGTAGGTCCTGCCAAGATCTACAATATTGAAATTGAAGGA
>JAEUVP010000004.1 GCA_016786805.1 Chitinophagaceae bacterium
ACTGCCACCCCGAATGGCAATTTTGCTTTTAATGGTATATTTTTCTTTGACCAGGTATTCGGCAGCACCAATGAAATCATCAAAAACGTTCTGCTTGTTTTCTTTCATCCCTGCCTTATGCCATTTTTCGCCATATTCACTTCCACCCCGTAGATTCACCACTGCATAAATACCTCCCTGCTCCATAAAGAAAGCATTACTGACACTAAAGCCGGGGGTTGAGGGGATATTAAAACCTCCATATCCATAGATTAAAGCCGGGTTAGTACCATCCAGTTTCATTCCCTTTTTATAGGTCAGGAACATCGGTACTTTGGTGCCATCCTTACTAGTAAAGAAAACCTGTTTGGTCTCAAACTGGGATACGTCAAACTTTACTTCTGTTTTACGGAACAAGGTTGATTGGCCTGTTGTAATGTTATACCGGAAAATGGTCGGCGGATAACTGAACGAGGAGTAAGTATAGAAAAACTCCTTGGAATTAATGTCGCCTCCAAAACCGCCGGCAGATCCAATGCCAGGTAGTTTGATCTCCCTAACCAGTTTACCATCATAACTATGCTGGTAAACCCTGGTGGACGCATCTTTCAGGTAACTGGCAAACAGGTAACCACCACCCGTACCAACGCCCTGTAACACTTCTTCTTTTTCGGCAATCACTGTTTTCCAGTTTTCTTTGCCCGGGTTCCTGGGGTCCACCAATACTATTTTATAATTAGGCGCATCTTCATTGGTGCGTACTAATAATTTATCGCCAACATTCGTAACTACAGAAGGGCTTGTTTTAAAACCAGCGATCAGTAAAGTGAATTTCGGATCAGCTGCCTTCATGTCCTTTACCCATATCTCCGCACCGCTGGTTCCTTCAGACATGCTAATGATCAGGAAACGGTTATCTTCTGTCATACCGGCACCCATATTACGTAATGGATGTGCATCATCTTTATAGATCAATACATCTTCAGCCTGCGAAGTGCCGATCTTATGATACCATACCTGGTGAAACTGGTTTTGTTTGCTCAGTTTGCTTTTTTCATCCGGCTCGGGGTAACGGCTGTAATAAAACCCATCGTCCCCTTTCCAGTTAAGACCGCTGAATTTTATCCATTTCACATTATCGGCTAATTTTTTACCCGTAGCTGCATCCAGCACAAAGGCTTCTTGCCAGTCGCTTCCGCTCATGGCTACTGAATAGCCAACATATTTGTTGTTTTTTGAAAAAGACCAGGCCCCTAATGCCGTGGTGCCATCTGCAGATAGTTTATTAGGATCAAAGAAGACCTCGGGCTTACCATTCAATCCTTTCTGGCGATAAATAACACTCTGGTTCTGCAAACCATCATTCTTGCTGAAGTAATAATAGTCGCCTTTTTTAGAAGGAGAACCATACTTAGGATAGTTCCATAATTCTTCCAGTCTTTTTTTCACTTTATCCCGGTAAGGGATAGTGGCCAGGTAATCATTCGTTACTTTATTCTGCTGCTGCACCCATGCTTTGGTCTCTTCACTGTTATCATCTTCCAGCCAGCGGTAGGGATCAGCTACAGAAGTACCATGATAATTATCTGTAACATCCGTTTTTTTAGTTTCAGGATATTGCAGCTGTGCCAACGACAGCAGTGGCAGGGAAAGAAAGAAGAAGGCCAGTATTTTTTTCATACACAAAAATTTATTGGCCTAAAGTTAACCGAAACAACAGCCCAAAGAGCAGCAGCCTGATAAATGGCCTGTCAGCGGGATGAATGATAAATTTTGTAATTACCTTATTACTGTGGGGGCTCCGCTGCTCAGCCAGGTAGCAAAGATTTCTGATACTTTCCAGCGCTGGCCTGCATAAAGCCTTGGGCGAACGATAATATAATCAAAGAAGTCTTTAAGATAGCCCCGCTGGCATTCCACCATGACATACAATACTCTTTGTCCTTTAAATTCGCCACTTTTTATTTCCACATCCATTGAAGGATTATTTTCCAGGAAATACTGGCCGGTAAACTGTATGTCACGCACCATCGAATCGATGAGTTTTTTTTCATCCGCCTCTGTCCATTTTTGAAATACACTAAACCGGTCATAAAAAGGCTCTTCATGTACGTTTTGTAATTCGATGAAATGAGAGGCAAGGCCTATGATCTGCTTCCGGTATATTTCAGGTTTATCAACTACTGTGTACAAGAGATCATTCTCTTTGGGAGTTATTCCGCTTTCCTTATAATTAATAGTAAAATAATAATAGTCCCCCTTAATGAGATGGCAACGGCCTGCACCGATCTCAGCTGTATCAGCTTTGCCCTCTTTGTAAACACCTCTCAGCAAGCCGGGTTGCTTTTCCTTTAGCACAGGTCCACCGGGAAGATATACCTGCACCACTTTGATGCTATCGTTCAGGTCAACCATATAATTCGTAATGGGAAAGGCCCGCACCCATTTCGTGGTATCGGCCTGGGCAATACATCTTCCACCGGCAAAAAGAAATACGAAAAGCAATACTTTCTTCATCATGATGATTTGATTTACAACTTAACGCTGGAAATTTTCCTTTTTTCTGCGTACTGGTGGGTATTTATGTTAAGAAGAACTGAAAGATACTTTATAAGCTCTTCCGTGTTTAAAAAACACAATCAAAACAAAACCTTATTTTTGAGGGCCTTTTACCCTTCGAATATTCAAACGATTGTTCGTCTCAGACAAATAATTAATCAGCAGAAGATAGCAGAACAATACTATGGCAAAAAAAGTAACAAAGATCGGGGTACTGACATCTGGTGGGGACGCCCCTGGCATGAATGCCGCCATCAGGGCGGTGGTACGCACCGGCATTTATCATGGATTAGAAGTTTTTGGCATCATGCGTGGCTACCAGGGCATGATCGAAGATGATATTTTCAAAATGGATGGCCGCTCGGTGGCGAATATCATCCAGCGTGGCGGTACTATTTTGAAAACGGCCCGCTGCAAGGAATTCTATGAACCCGAAGGAAGAAAGATCGCTTACGAAACATTGAAGAAAAGAGGAATTGACGGTTTAGTGATCATTGGTGGTGACGGTTCCTTCCGTGGTGCCGTTAAGTTCAGCCAGGAATATGATATTCCCTGTATTGGTTTAGCAGGAACAATTGATAAAGACATTGCAGGAACAGATTTCACCATTGGATTTGATACGGCTGTAAACACGGCTGTAGAAGCAATTGATAAGATCAGGGACACCATGGATGCACATGACCGTATCTTCATCATTGAGGTGATGGGCCGTGATGCAGGCTATATCGCCCTGCACAGCGGTATTGCCACCGGTGCAGAGAATATCCTGGTTCCAGAACGAAAAACCAATATGGATGACCTGATCGTATCACTACAGGAAAAAGAACGCCGGAAAAAACTAGTGAACCTGATTGTGGTGGCTGAAGGAGATGAATTTGGGGGTGCTAACGAAGTACAAAAAGTATTAGAGGAAAAACTTCCAAATGCAGAGATCAGGGTTTGTATACTCGGTCATATTCAGCGGGGTGGTTCACCCAGTTGTATGGACAGGCTGATCGCCAGCCGGATGGGCTACCACGCCGTGGAAAGCCTGATGGAAGGCCGGCACAATGTCTTTGTTGGTATCCTTAATAATAAGATGCATTATATACCCCTTGAAACAGCCGTTAAAAATAAAGGCAAGATCAGTGAAGAGTGGATGAAGATCGTTAAAATATTAGCCAGTTAAATTTATTACAACAGGTACTGGCGGCTGATCGCTGGTCCTTGTCTTTTCACCAGGTCAGCAACAAGTAACCAGAAACGAACACTATGAGCAAGAACATTGAAAAATACCTGCACAAAGAATTTGATAAAGAGGCAGGCCGTAAACATGCTTTTAAAAGAACCAAGATCGTAGCTACCGTTGGTCCTGCCTGTGATACGTATGATAAATTACTGGAACTGGTAAAAGCCGGCGTGAACGTTTTCCGCCTCAATTTTTCCCATGGAGATCATGAAGGTAAAGGGAAGATCATTGATATGATCCAGGAGATGAATAAGAAAGAACCGTACAATATCTCCGTGCTTGCCGACCTGCAGGGGCCTAAACTGAGGGTAGGTGACATTGAGGGTGGTTCACTGGATATCAAAGAAGGTGATATACTTACTTTCACTAACCAAAAACTGGTGGGCACTATGGAGAAGATCTATGTCTCCTATCCCGATCTTCATGCCGATGTGAAAGTGGGAGAAAAGATATTGATCGATGATGGTAAACTGGAAGTGGTGGTGAAAGAGATCACCAAAGAAAAAGATGTCAAAGTGGAAGTTACCCTGGGCGGATTATTACTTCCTAAAAAAGGAGTTAACCTGCCGGATACCAATATTTCTCTCCCCTCCTTAACTGAAAAAGATCTTGCCGATCTGGATTTCATCCTGACACAAAAAGTGGATTGGGTGGCTTTATCATTTGTAAGAAAGCCCAATGATATCATTGACCTCAAAAGAAGAATCACTGAAGGTGGCCATAAAGCTAAAGTGATCGCCAAGATCGAAATGCCGGAAGCCTTAAAAAATTTACGGGATATCATTGTGGAAAGTGATGGTATCATGATTGCCCGGGGCGACCTGGGTGTTGAATTACCCATTGAAGAAGTACCCCTGATCCAGAAAGATATTATCAAAAAATGTTTACATCGTGCCAAACCCGTGATCGTGGCCACGCAGATGATGGAAAGCATGATCGACCGGACAAAACCCAACCGGAGTGAGATCACCGATGTGGCTAATGCTGTGCTGGAAGGTGCAGATGCTGTAATGCTGAGTGCGGAGACAGCCACCGGTAAATATCCGAAGCTGGTCGTGGAAACTATGAGCAAGATCATTCATGAGATCGAGACCAAGGCCTACGATTATGACCGGGAAGAAATGCTGAAACCACAGCCCCACTCTCCTTCCTTCCTGAGTGATGCGATCTGTTATAACGCCTGTAAACTGGCAGAGGATGTCAGTGCGGATGCAATAGTGGGTATGACACAAAGTGGTTATACCGGTTTTACCCTGAGCAGCTACCGACCCAAAGCATTTTTATACATATTTACCAAAGAGAGATCACTGGTGAACCAGCTAAGCCTCAGCTGGGGTGTCCGTGCTTTTTATTACGATGAAGAAGAAAGCCTGGATGATATCGTATTTGACCAGATCGATATTTTGAAAGAAAGAGGATTTGTTACCAAAGGAAATGTAGTGGTCAGTACAGGAAGTACACCGATACATTTACACCTGCCGACAAACGTTCTAAAAATCACAAAAGTGGAATAAAAAATAAGCCGGTAAAACCGGCTTATTTTTTTAGATACCATTACTGCCAGGCGCAAAGTATCACTGCTGCAAGTATATTACCGGTAATATGATAACCGCTGTCAATCAGCGTTAATACCTGCGGTTTACTCTGGTAGAGATAAGAAATAGTGATGCCGATGGCTGCAAAACATACTCCTGTGAATACACCGAGTTTGATCCCTGATAAAAACCCAGATAACATCATCCTGTACACCAGTATACCCAAGCCGATACAGACCACTAATTCCAGCAGGAAAGTGAAGGCCATGATGCCGCCCACCCCTTTCCTGGCACCGGGCTTGCTCATATCCACCCCGCTGCTGGCTATCCATTGATTGGCAAATAATAGTTTAGAATACCAAAGGGCTCCTAACATAAAATAGGCAAGTGCGGCTACCAGAACAGCCGGCCAATTCAACCCTTCGATGAATGAAGTATCCATGTTCAAAGCAGTTTTGGTGAATGTAAAAGTTAGGCAATCCTCTTCAAAAATCAAAAAACCTTTCTGTTGATCGCTGAATCACTTAATCAGAATCATATATGAGTGTAATAATAGAAAAGGGCCGCTGATCGTTGGTCAGCAGCCCTTTTCTATGCCAAATATCAATTACATTCTTTTGATCATTACGTTTCTGTACCAAACAGTGTTACCATGATCCTGTAATGCGATCTTCCCTTTTTTATAGGTACCAAAATCTGGCATCTTCGCAAACTTACTGCCTGCTACCAGTTTTTTCCAGGCATCATCCCATAAGGTGGTACTAACTACATTCTCCCCATTCAGCCATAGCTCCAGTTTGGCGTCCACACATTTTATTTCCACCTGGTTCCATTCCTCAGCAGGCTTTACGGTTTCTTTACTGGAACTGATCAGGTCATAGAGGTCGCCTGCCCGGTGCTTAATGATCTTTGAATCAGGGTGACCATTGTTATCCAGCACCTGCATTTCAGGAGCGGTTTCCCAGGGCCATTTATACTTCGCCGTGTCTTCATGCACATAGAACATAATACCGCTATTGCCATCCTTAGCGATTTTCCATTCCAGTTTCAGGTGAAAATTTTCAAACTCTTCATCGCTTACTATATCCCCGCCATCTTTGATTTGCCAGTTTTCTTTCATGGTGGTGTCGAGGTATAAATTACCATCAACTATCTTCCAGGCACTGCCCACAGGATTGCCTCCGTATTTGTGCCAACCTTTGGTGCTTTCTCCATCAAAGAGCAGTTGCCAGCCATCTGCTTTTTGTTGATCGGTCAGTTTATTCACTGAAGATCCAATTTTAGTTGTTGTTGTGTCTGCATCAGCCGGTTTTTCAGAACCACTGTTATTACAGGCTGTCATCGCAGCTACTACAACCGTTGCGGTAAGCAATCTTTTCATGTGTTGATTTTTATTGGTTGGGCCAAATGGAATTCACCCGGCCTTATTTTTTCAGTAACATAATATATTTCACCATTGCCTCGGCATCTTCCTGGGATACAGCCGCATGGGGTGTCATGTACGCTTCGCCCCAAACACCGTTACCTCCTTTAAGTATCTTGCCTGCAAGATGTGTAACAATTGTATCCGGCATACCGGCATACTTATTCGCTACATCCCTGTAACTCGGACCTGTAAGCTTGTCATCAATTTTGTGGCAGGTCAGGCAATCACTTTTAGCTACTAATGCCAATCCTTTCTGGTACACAGGGTTGCCGGAAAGATCATCGGCAGCTGCTTCTTTTGTTTCCGTTGCTTTGGCGTCTCCGGTACCTGTACCACCACTTGTCTCTGAAGAACTATTTCCACAGGAACTAATTACTATTGCCACTGCAAAGGATAAAAATATCTTTTTCATACTGTATTATTTTTAAGAAATTAAATGTACGGCGAAATTAAAGGTTAGTCTAATCCCAGCAAAAGCCTGTTTGTTTTTTCATCGGTTCCGCTGGAAGCAAAATCATCAAAAGCTCTTTCTGTAACACGAATGATATGCCGCTGGATGAACTCAGCTCCTTCTCTTGCCCCGTCTTCTGGGTGTTTAATACAACATTCCCATTCCATCACCGCCCAGCCGGGAAAATCATATTGTGTCAGTTTGCTGAATATGGTTTTAAAATCAACCTGCCCGTCTCCCGGTGAGCGGTAACGACCCGCCCTGTTAGCCCAGCTTTGATAACCACCAAAAGTGCCTTGTTTACCGGTAGCATTAAATTCGGCATCTTTTACATGAAAAGCTTTTATCCGCTCATGATAAAAATCGATATATTGAATATAGTCCAGTTGCTGCAATACAAAATGGGATGGATCATATAATAAACAGGCGCGGGGATGATTATTCACTTCTTTTAAAAACATTTCATAGGTAACACCATCAAACAAATCTTCACCGGGATGTATCTCGTAACAAACATCCACGCCACATTCATCAAAATAATTAAGAATCGGTGTCCATCGTTTACCGAGTTCTTTAAATCCTTCTTCCACCAAACCCGCAGGCCGTTGCGGCCAGGGATGAAAGGTATGCCATAATAAAGAGCCACTGAATGTGGGATGGGCTGTTAATCCTAAATGCTGTGATGCTCTCGCCCCGTATTTCACCTGCTGTATGGCCCACTCCGTTCTTGCTTTCGGATTACCACGCAACTGTTCCGGTGCAAAACCATCAAACAAAGTATCATATGCAGGGTGTACTGCCACCAACTGGCCTTGCAAATGGGTGGACAGTTCCGAAATCTCAAGGCCGCAATCATTAATGATGCCTTTAATCTCATCAGCATAGGTCTTACTCTCGGCAGCTTTTTGCAGATCAATACAGCGGGGGTCCCAGGTGGGAATTTGTACGGCTTTAAATCCCAATGATTCTGCCCAAAGACAAATAGATTTTAAATTATTAAATGGCGCATTATCACCCAGGAACTGGGCTAAAAAAATAGCCGGGCCTTTTATAGTAGTCATAGTCAGTTAATATTAATGATTGAAAAACTAAACAGTGAAATCGATCCATTTTTTTTGAGCCTGCCCCGAGGCAATTACATTCTCAATAAAAGCCATCCCTCTAATTCCTTCTTCCACACCGGGAAAATCCAGCCACTCTTTTTGCGGTGTTTCCCCATTGATCCTTGCACGAACCGTCAAAGTGAAATTGCGGTACAAATTGGCAAATGCTTCTAAATAACCTTCCGGGTGACCGGCCGGTGTGCGGCAATTATGTTTGGCAAAAGAATCCAGGTAGCCCGAACCCGCCCTGTATATCTCAGTGGGTTTATCCAGCCATTTAACTAATAAGGTATTGGCATCCTCCTGTTTCCATTCAATACCCCCTTTCTCTCCGTATACCCTTATCTTGACATTATTCTCTTCCCCCGCTGCAATCTGTGTGGCCATCAGCACCCCGCTAACACCATTATTGAATTTCAAAAACGCTGCCCCGTCATCATCCAGCATTCTTCCTTCTACAATGGTATTGATATCAGCACAGATACTTTCCACTTGCAAACCGGTAACATATTCTGCCAGGTTAAAGGCATGGGTGCCGATATCTCCCATCGAACCGGCTTTGCCACTGCGTTTGGGATCAGTGCGCCAGGCCGCCTGTGCTTGTCCTGTTTTTTCCAGTGAAGTACTAAGCCATCCCTGCGGGTATTCCACGTACACTTTCCTGATCTTGCCCAACGCCCCGCTTTGGAGGAAACGTCTGGCCTGCTTCACCATCGGGTAACCGGTATAGGTATGACAGAGTAACAACATAAGACCGGTTTGTTCCAGTTTTGATTTGAGTTGCTTGGCTTCTTCCAGCGAGAAAGTGATTGGCTTTTCGATCACCACATGAAACCCTTTATCCAGTGCCATCATGGCCGGATCAAAATGAGCAAAGTTGGGAGTAACGATACTGACAAAATCGATCCGTTTATCAGCCGGCATGGCGGCTTCTTTCTCCAGCATGGTTTTATAATCGGTATAGATCCTGTCTTCATCCAGGAAAAGCTCCTGCCCAGATTCAATGGCTACTTCCGGCCTGATACTAAGGGCGCCTGCTACCAATTGCACCTGTCCGTCCATATTAAAAGCAAGCCGGTGCACCGCGCCGATAAAAGCGTCCTTACCACCACCGATCATCGCCATCCGTAGTTTCCTGTTTTTCATCGCAAACGTTTGAAGTTAATAGTATGTATTAAAATGCTAATATAGTATTGGAAAAATGTATAAGGTGAACTATTATATGTGCTTAAAAATAGTACATTTAGTTTTTCTAAATCATTTTTACGAAACTAACGATTCAACAAATTCACTTGCACATGAAATCTACGACCCGTATTCAGCTTTCCGTAATGATGTTTCTTGAATTTTTTATCTGGGGTGGATGGTTTGTGACACTAGGGACCTTCTTGACAGCTAATCTTAATGCAACCGGCGGTCAAAGCTCTGATGTTTTTTCTACTCAATCATGGGGAGCCATTATTGCCCCGTTTATCATCGGGTTAATTGCTGACCGCTTTTTTAATGCCGAAAAAATACTTGGCGTTTTACATCTCGCCGGTGCCGGGTTAATGTACATGATGTACAGCTCAGATAATATTTCCAGCTTTTACCCTTATGCATTAGGATATATGATTCTTTATATGCCTACTATTGCACTTACCAATTCCGTTGCCTTTAACCAGTTAAAAGATCCGGAAAAAGAATTCTCTGGGCTAAGAGTGTGGGGAACAGTGGGCTGGATACTCGCCGGGCTACTGATCAGCTACCTGTTTCATTGGGATTCTAAAGAAAATGTAAGTAATGGGTTATTAAAAAATACTTTCCTTTTATCCGGTGCCGCAGCATTCGCACTTGGGTTGTTTAGTTTTATACTACCAAAAACGCCTCCCAAAAAGGCAACAGGCGAAAAAGTTACTTTAAAGGAAATCATTGGTCTTGATGCATTGAAACTCTTAAAGGACAGGAATTTTGCAATTTTCTTTATTTCATCTGTGCTCATTTGCATTCCCCTTGCTTTTTATTACCAGCATGCACATGCTTTTTTAACCTATACAGGTATGTCTGACCCTACCGGGAAAATGACCATTGGCCAGATTTCAGAGGTTTTGTTTATGCTATTACTTCCGGTATTTTTTAAAAAATTTGGGTTCAAAAAAACAATACTCGTAGGCATGCTTGCTTGGGCATTGAGATATGTATTGTTTGCTTATGGAAATGCAGGTGAATTAAGTTTTATGCTGCTGCTTGGGATTGCATTGCATGGCATCTGCTACGATTTCTTTTTTGTTTCCGGTTTTATATACACCAATTCAAAAGCCGGGGAAAAATATAAAAGTGCGGCACAAGGGCTTATTACTTTAGCTACTTACGGTGTCGGCATGCTGGCAGGGTTTAAAATTGCGGGAATTATTAAAGATGCTTATACAATTACTGATGGCTTTGATTATAAAATGATCTGGCTGATCCCTGCAGCAATCGCAGCTGCTGTCTTTTTATTATTTGCGATTTCTTTCAGAGACGAAAAGAAAGCCAACTAAATCATTACTAAAGATGGATAACCAGTCCTCAAGAAGAAAATGGCTTAAACATGCAGCAGCCGGTTCACTGGCAGTTACCGCTATTCCTACATTGAGTTCTTTCATTTCCCCTGCTGAAA
>JAEUVP010000115.1 GCA_016786805.1 Chitinophagaceae bacterium
GCTGTCGATAAAACCCGGTGCCAGTATCTTTCCTTCCCCGTCAATCACCTCTTCCCCGGCAAAGGGCTGAAGATTTCCAACGGCGATGATCCTTTTCCCTTCGATCCGCACGGCTGCGTTCCTGGAAGCTGTGCCGGTACCGTCGATGAGTTGTACATTTTTTATCAGCATTGTCGGGGGTACTTCCAGCGGTTTACCCTGTATAAAATTCCTAGCAATCCTGTTTCCAAATCCGTTGCCACCACTACTGAGGGAAATGATCGTCCTGTTATTCTTTATATCCCGGTAAATAATATTAATAAAACCGACCCATCCGCCGGTATGTGAATATTCTTTTTCCCTGTCTTTTTCAATACCCCAGCCAAACCCGTAGGGGAAAGTGGTGCCATCTTTTAATTTGACTGGTTGAAATGCCTGTTCCAGGATTGATCTCTTTACCAGCTTTTCAGTATAAAGACTTTGTTCCCATTTCAGCAGGTCTTCTACGGATGAATAAATATTACCATCACCCACCACGCCGTCAAAAGTAGTCAGGTCATCCAGCTTTTTTTGTTCACCTGTTTCTGCAAACCCATACACATGGTTGGATGGAACCCCTGGCATTTTTACATGGTAAACATAAGTGTCCTTCAATCCCAGCGGCATGGCGATATTCTTTTTAAAATAGCCGGCAAAAGGCTGGCCCGTTATTTTTTCTATAATACTCACCAGTAAAACATAATTGGTATTGCAATAATTCCAGCGGGTGCCGGTCGGAAAATCAAGGGCCGGTTTGTAAAAAGCAAAGAGTTCCAGCATCTTTTCATTGGTCAGTGTATCCAGGGGGCCTTTGTATTGTTGAAAAAGATCAAAATATTCAGGAATGCCGGATGTATGTGTCATCAGGTTTCGTATAGTGATACTATCGTATGGTAATCCGGGAATGAATTTCCTGCAGTCATCATCAATATTCAGCAGGCCCTTTTCTGATAATTGCAAAATAGCCATGCAAATAAATTGTTTGGAAACAGAAGCGAGGTTGAACGAGGAGTTGGTTTGCAGGGGTTGATTGGTCCGGCTGTCGGTTATACCAAATGCTTTTTTGTAGAGAACCTTCCCTTTTTCTGCATAGAGTACTGATCCGTTATAACGATTTGTCTCGTGCAGAACCGTCAGGACGGAGTCCAGCTTTTTGATCCCGTCGGTGATTTGTGCGGATAAATAAACGGAGAGCAGCAGGTACGGGATAACAGCCATGATCTTTTTCATGTGAACAACAAGTTTCAGCTAAAGATAATGCCTAAAACAAAATGACGGCGGTCAGGCGGATAAAACCGGAAAAAGAAAAGCTCCGTCATTAAATATTAATGACGGAGCATAAACCTGTTTTTTTGTACAAAAAGGGTTAGAAATTATAGTTAATGCCGAACATCAGCATATCAGTTGTCATTTTGTAAGACACTAAACTGCCGGGTACTGCTCCATATGGATTAGAGCCACTGATCATCATCGGGCTTAATAACGGGCCACTGGTGGAACCGCCGCTGCTGCCATGATGATAGACTGCATTTACTGTAACCTTATTGCTAAACTCATATCCAAAACCAAACTGGAACGCATTTTTAATAATGGCTGTGGCAGGAGTGGAGAAGAAAGCCAGTTCACTGCTGATCGGGTTGGAACTAAAAGTATATCCTGCACGGAGCGGCAGTTTTTTAATGCCCTTGTATTGCAGACCCGCAGATACCACTGAAATATTATTCCACCCAAATCCTTTTACCGAGGCATTATTGGTCCATCCTTTGGCTTCAAAGCCCTGTGTATTCTCATACGTTACATAACGATAATCGAAAGCCGCATCAATTAGGCCTTTGGAGAAACCAATGCCCGCTGAAAATATAGCCGGGTAGTTCATTTGAAATTTTACATCTGGTGCAGTACTGCCATCCAGGTATTTATTATTGAATGTAAAATCAGTAAAGTATTGTTGTGATTTATAGGATGCACCTAATTTGAGACCATCACCTGAATTATAATAAATACCTACCTGACCGCCGGCACCAAAAGCACTGGCTTTATCACTGACAGGGTATCCTTTTTCTGAGCTGGGTGATGCCAGCGGATTAGGGGACAGCTCCAATGCTGCATAATTGAAAGTGGGGGCTATGCCAATTGATACTTTATCACTGATCTTATAGGAATAAGTAATTCCCACCTGCATCAGTTGGTAATCTGATTCAATGCGTCCGAACCCACCAGAGCTTTGCGGCATATTGATGGGATTGGAATTACTTTCAGGAAATGTGACCCCAAATCCGCTGATACCAAACGCTGAAAGACCCAGTGTATGCTTACTGTTCTTTTTACCCCATACCATCGCTACTGCTGGCATAATGGAGATACCCCTGTCGTCTTTGGTCACGCCGCTCATCGGGCCACCGGGAGTAGGTACTGTTGAGGATAATTCTGGTGAAGAGAAAAACAAGCCTGCATTAACTGAAAGTATTTTCTTATCAAATGCAGAAATAGCAGCAGGGTTCCAATGGAGTGCTCCATTTATATCTAACGGCTGCGCAGTAGCTGCTCCGCCCATAGACATATTGGTAGCGCCAATGCCCTGCATAATATGACCAGCCTGGGCGAATAAAAATAACGGTACAATTGCTGAAAGCAGTGTTGAAATAAACTTTTTCATAATCGGAAGTTTTGAATGATTGCTGCAGTGATTGCAGGTTAAAAAGCAAAACTATTTTGGCCTCAATCTGGCTTATGTGATGATTATCACTTAAGCATGTAAATCATATACTGTTATGACATAAAACAGGATTTTTTTTCGAATGGTATAAGATATCCATGTCTTATTTAATTTTGAAGCATGAAGCATTTTGTTACTACATGCGGAGTAAGAGCAGCTGCAGAAAATGATTACCCGGCTATCGTAGAAATCTGGGAATTATCAGTCAGGGCAACACACGATTTTTTACCAGAAGACTACCTGCGGGAGATCAAATTATTGTTGCCATCAATTTTACCACGGGTTCCTCTTTATCTCTTCTGTGATGAAGGGGGAACCATAAAAGGTTTTGCGGGGGTGGCAGAACAAAAGATAGAAATGTTATTCCTTCATCCTGCCAGCAGGGGACAGGGTATTGGCCGTAAATTGACTGAATATTGCCTACAAGAACTCGGGGCCAATAAAGTGGATGTGAATGAACAAAATCAACAGGCAGTTGGCTTCTACCAAAAAATGGGATTTCGTGTCTTTAACCGGCAGGAGCTGGATAGCCTGGGCAGGCCATTCCCGGTATTAGAAATGCAATTGTGAACAGATAACCTGATACCTTTATTCTAATTTTCCATTTTTAATTAATCGTATATAATGAAGCTGATTTTTTTTTCTTTTTTCCTTCTGGCCAACCTCGTTGCAGGCAGCCAGGTAATAACTGACTCTATACTTATTGAAGGCCATTACCGTTCTTTTCACTTTAACAAACCGACTGGCAGTACAGGTGACCGCAGCCTGCTCTTTGCCCTGCATGGCTCTGGCGGCAACGGCAAAAAGATGATGGGTGCAACATCAAAACTGGAAGCTATTGCTGCCAAAGAAAACTTACTGATCGTGTACCCGGATGGATACAAGAACTACTGGAATGAGTGCCGCAGGTATGCCACTTCTGATGCAAATAAGGAGAATATTAATGACAATGTTTTCTTTCATGCAATGATCAACTACTTCCGGTTAAAATACAATATCAATAAGGAAAAAGTTTTTGCAGCCGGATTCTCGGGGGGCGGGCAGATGGCCTATAAACTTGGGTTGACCATGCCGGGTGAGATCAGGGCGATAGCAGCTATCGTTGCTAATATGCCCGACTCCGCATCATCCGATTGCATTTTTACCGGCAAACCCCTGCCCGTACTGATTATTAATGGTACAGCTGATAATGTGAACCCGTATAATGGGGGTGAGATGTTTGTCAATAACAGCAGCTATGGCGTGGTGCGCAGCACCGAAAAAAGTTTTCATTACTGGTCATCACTGGCTGGTTACACGGGTGAACCCATTAAAACAGTTTTGCCTGATACTGACCCTGCCGATCAGAAAACAATTGAAGAGTATCGTTATCAAATTAAAGGAAAGCCTACTGTGACCTTGCTGAAAGTGGTTGGTGGCAAACATGATTATCCGGGTGATTTAGATGTTTATCTCTATGCATGGGAGTTTTTCAAATCACAGGCGGGTAAGCCTGATGTGAGTAAAAAAGATCCTTCAAAACCTGTACTGTTGGTGGAAGCGGCCTGCGGTGAATGCCACTTCAAATTGCCGGGTAAGGGCTGCGACCTGGCGGTTCGGATCGACGGCAAAGCCTGGTTCGTGAACGGCACTTCTATCGATGATCATGGCGATGCCCATGCCAAAGATGGTTTTTGTGAAGCTGTCCGGAAGGCCGAGGTGCAGGGCGAAATGGTGAACGGCCGGTTCCAGGCCAGTTATTTCAAACTGGTGAAAGCCCCAAAATAGCCAGTTAAATATTTTCTTTATCACCCTGAAGACCGCTACCTTGCTGCATCCTGTCAGTTGTGGTGCCCGTTAACCGGCAAATCAAAGCATTTCAAGCTGATACAACAGGCTTTTTCATAAATTTGCCGCACCAATTTCAACCAATGCCCGAAAATTCTCACCAGTTAGCCGCTATCCTCTTTGCTGATATCGTGGGTTACACCGCCATGATGCAGGAAGATGAAAGCATGGCACTTGAAAAGATCAAC
>JAEUVP010000131.1 GCA_016786805.1 Chitinophagaceae bacterium
TCCCATGGTGGCAATTTATACGGCGCATA
This sequence comes from Chitinophagaceae bacterium, assembly GCA_016786805.1. Lineage (GTDB taxonomy): Bacteria > Bacteroidota > Bacteroidia > Chitinophagales > Chitinophagaceae > CADEDV01. The sequence continues at coordinate 30 of JAEUVP010000131.1, forward strand.
TTGAGAATATAAAACAGTCACAGCATATAGCTTATAGTTTGGATGATGGACGAACCTGGACAAAATATAATCACAACCCAGTACTGGATCTGGGGAAAAAAGATTTCCGTGACCCTAAAGTGTTTTGGTATGCGCTGCAAAAAAAATGGGTCATGGCGGTTGTTTTACCTATTGAAAAAGAAGTACAGTTTTATTCATCCGCTAACCTGAAGCAATGGCAACTGATGAGCAGCTTTGGCCCGGCAGGTGATACCACCGGCATCTGGGAATGTCCTGACTTGTTTGAAGTACCAGTCCTGGGAGAGCCCGGGAAAACTAAATGGGTGCTTATGCATTCACCTGCTCCTTATATGCAATATTTTGTTGGTGACTTCGACGGTACATCTTTTAAAAATGAAAGTACAGCTACTAAGATTTATCGTCCTGATTACGGACCGGATTATTATGCCGCCATTGTGTATAATAACCTGTCCGCAGGTAATAAGCCGATTAGTATGGGCTGGATCAATAACTGGAACTATGCCAATGATATTCCCACCACACCTTGGAAGAGTGCAATGTCGTTACCAAGGGAATTAATGGTAAAGAAAATCAATAATGAATGGATTCTTATACAACAACCACTTGAGAACATTAAAGAGTTAAGACAGGAAAAAAAGGAGTGGATAAATAAAGAGGTTGCGGGAACGGCATTACTACCAATAAAAAGCCAGGTGCTGGAAATGGAAATAGAATTTACGGTTGGCTCAAAAAGTATAGCCGGTGTTCGTTTGGCCAAAGGGAGTGATGGTTTTATTGAAGTGGGGTATGATGCAGTCAACGGGCTACTGTATATTGACCGGTTAAAAGCTGGTGATACTAGTTTTCATACTTCTTTCTCCAAACTAAGCCGGTATGAAACTTATATTAAACCGGTAAATGGTAAAATTTTGCTGCACATTTTTCTTGATAAAAGTCTGCTTGAAGTTTTTGCTAATAACGGGCAGGCTTGTATGACCGCACAATTGTTTCCTGCTGAGAAAAGCAATGGAGTGGAATTATTCGCTAATTCTGGTAAGGTGGTATTCAATACTGTTCGCTGCTGGAAAATGAAGAGTACCTGGTAATTATTTCTCCTTCCATTTATTCAATTGCTGTAGCAAAGCTCTTAATTCTTTAGGTAAAGGAGCTTCCAGTTCAATAATTTCATTATTGCTGTCAGTAAAACTTAGCTGAAAAGCATGTAAAGCCAGCCTGTTCAGCAAGGGTCGTTCCTCCAGTTCATTTTTGGAGAGCTTGAATTTTTTATGTTTCAGCGAAGACAATAAAACGGGTTTTCCGTCACCATATAATGGATCACAAACTATCGGATGCCCCATTTCTTTTGCATGCACCCTGATCTGGTGTGTCCTCCCGGTATGAATTTGAAACTGCAGCCAGGCATACACGCCAAAATCTTCCAGTACTTCATAGTCGGTTAATGCATCCTTCCCCTTCCGGTGAACGATCATAGTACCGTTTTTGGCGGGATGCTCACCCATCGGGGCATCAATACTTCCCTTCTTTTCCAGTGGTGAACCGATGACTAACCCGAGGTATATCTTTTTCGTAAGCCTTCCTTCAAACTGCAGGCTCAGTTGTTTATGTGTGATCTCATTCTTCGCAAAAATGATCAGGCCGCTGGTATCTTTATCCAGGCGGTGCACCGTAAAGATGTTGCCGTATTTATCTTTCAATAATTGCTTCAGCGAAATTTCTTTTCCCTCCCGGTCAGGAATAGATAATAAACCAGATGGCTTATTCAAAGCGATCCAGTTTTCATTTTCAACAATAATAATATCCTTCAGGTTCATTAGCTGTTATTAGTAAATCTTTGTAGTTGCCAGGTCGCTAAAGATTATTTCCCTTTACCAAAATGTTTGAGGTCCCGTATTTCTTTTTCAGAAAGAAAACGCCATTTACCCCTTTCCACATTTTTCTTGGTGAGGCCGGCAAATGTAACACGATCAAGATTTTTTACATCATAACCAAGGTGTTCAAAAATGCGGCGAACGATACGGTTGCGGCCGCTGTGAATTTCCACTCCGACCTGGGTTTTGTCTTTCATATCAGCATAAGCTAATACATCAACACTGGCGGGACCATCTTCCAGCACCACACCTTTCAAGATCTGGTCAAAATCTTTTTTATCTAAGGGCTTGTCTAAAGTAACAGCGTAGATTTTTTTGACTTCATTGCTGGGGTGTGTTAGTTTCTGCGCCAGTTCACCATCATTGGTGAGCAATAAAACACCGGATGTATTCCGGTCAAGGCGGCCGACAGGATATACCCTTTCAGTAGTTGCTTTCCCGATCAGGTCCAGCACTGTTTTTCTTTTTTGCGGATCATCCGTAGTGGTGATATAATCTTTGGGCTTATTGATGAGTATATAAACAAGGTTCTTGGCGAGGAATATTTTCCTGCCATTCACCCTTACTTCATCCGTGGCGGATACTTTATGCCCCGGTTCGGTTACCAGTTCATTATTGACTTTCACTTTGCCTTCTCTCACCATTTCTGCGGCTTCCCGGCGGCCGCAAATACCGGAATGGGCAATGAATTTATTGAGTGGCATGGAACCAGTGGGTTCCGGACGTTTATGAACAACAGCAGCCGGCACTTTTTGTCCGCGGATAACCGCCTGCTGGCCCCTTACTTCTGCTTTTTTCTTGTCGAAGAATTCTTCCCGCTCTTTTTTGAACTTTCTTTTTTCCTGTTTGAACTGTTCTTTTACGGCGGCGTTACTTTTCTTTTTGGTGAACTTGTCGAAATGGGATGACTTCTTTTGCATA
>JAEUVP010000139.1 GCA_016786805.1 Chitinophagaceae bacterium
AAATTGCGGAGCTCCAGTAAGAAATGGCCGGGCAGGTCCTCCATTTTTTTGTAATGATTGACAGAAGGGTCATGTGCAGCCACGGCAATGATCTTATCATCTTCCTGGCCATTATCGATCATTTGCATATTGCCGATCACTTTGGCTTCCACCAGGCATAAGGAACGGATGGATTGTGAACAGAGCACCAATATATCCAGGGGGTCGTTATCCAGGCCAAGGGTGCGGGGAATAAAACCATAGTTCACCGGGTAGTGAAATGAGGAATAGATCACCCGGTCCAATTTTAATAACCCTGTTTCTTTGTCTACTTCGTATTTGGCCCTGGAACCTTCCGGTATTTCAATGATCGCATTAACAACTTCAGGTGCATTGTCTCCGGTACTAACGCCATGCCAGGGATGATGAATAGTGAGCATATAATTGAAATTTTATCAGCGGGTAAGTTTCATACCGGCATACGTTGCAAGTAAGCCGGCAATAACACTGCCTGCTATGTAAAGAAAAAATAATCCTGTCCTGTTTTCTTTCAATAAGCCAACACCTTCCAGGGTGAAGGCAGAGAAAGTAGTGAATCCGCCACAAAGACCGGTCATCAAAAAAAGCTTCCAGCTTTCATTTGTGTCGAAGGAGCGGAAACTGAGTCCCCAGAAAATTCCGATCAGTAAACAGCCTGTAATATTCACGGCAAAAGTTCCCCAGGGGAACTGGTGAGGATAATAAATTGCCACCCACCGCTGGCAGAGATAACGGGCAATGCTGCCAATGCCACCGCCTAATCCTATTAACAGGATATGCTTGATCATTGCAGGCTGTCAGGTTTATGCTTAAAGATATATTTGAAATCCACCAGCCATTTACCATCTTGTTTGACCACTTTCAGCGAATCCTTTTGGTTCCTGAATGTATTGGAATAGTAAATGATACTGGCTGAGTCATTGATCTGCCTTGTTTCATGAATATGAATCGAAGCTCCCCTGTATTTTGCTTTGTCTTCAGCGCTCATCCTTTCTTTATATAATCTTTCCGATGCTTCAATATCCTGCTGGTTCAGCGAGTCATTCACAACAAAGGTTTTGGCCTTGGTATAATCACCATCCAGCGCTGCACGGATAAATTCACGGGCGGCATCAATATCACTGGAAGGTTGTTCGTTGGTTGTGTTTCTGTCAGTGTCTTTGCAGGAGGCAAAAATAACCAGCAGCACCATTGTAAAAAGGGTCATTCTTTTCATAGTTGCAAATTACGAAAGTTTGACACTTGTGTTGTACAGAAATAATAAAGCCCCTTCCTGAGGGGCTTTATTTGTATTACTTGTACAAGGATAATTATTCTTGTTTCAATTTTTCAAGTGCTTTCATGGCTTCCTGTGTTTTGGGATCTTTCATGATGCTGTCAACAGCCTGCATGCTTTTTTGTACATCTTCAGCACTTACATTCACGTCTTCACCAGATTCGTTCATGCCATCCATGCCGCCATCCTGGCTGGCTTTATCTTTACCCATTTTCATCAGGGTGGCCATGCTGAAATCAACTTTCCAGGCACCATCTTCTTTCTTTAACGGGAAGTCAATACTTTCTTTTTCTTTTTTGCTTTTAAAGGGCACTAAAGCGGTTTCACCGGTGATTTTGGCTTCGCCGATCTCCACATCTTTGAAATCTGCAGTGGGATCGTCTTCTTCTTTAGTGTCCCCTGTTTTCATTTTTTCACCCATATCGATTGCTTTCTTCATCATATCCAGGGCGGCTTTACTGTCTTTGGTAGCCAGTTTGGCAGCGCCATCAATATCTTTTTCAGAAAGTCTTTTCATGAATTCTACCAGTACGGCTTTGGGGTCAGAGCTGGCTCCTTTGTTATTACAGCTAACGATCATCAGGGCTGCACCTGCAAAGAGAAACAGCGATTGCATAATTTTTTTCATATAAGTGGTTTTGAGTGCGACAAATGTAGTCTTTCCCCTTCAATATCAAAAGCAAGTGGGTTTAAAAGTCAACTCTTTTTATCAACCTGCTTTTTTTATACAGGAACAGGTCGTCGGGGGATATGCCAAAGGGCCATTCCCTGGCTTTAATGGATTCAGTCAGTTCACCGGACATCGCTTTATCCAGGCTTTTAAAAACGAATTCGGAGCAGTACATCGTCTCGTCGGAGAGGAAATTGAAATACATATCAAATTTTAACCCCGCCCG
>JAEUVP010000140.1 GCA_016786805.1 Chitinophagaceae bacterium
CTTGTAATACCAGCGGGAAGATTCTGCATTAGATACATTGGCACCACCATATACATACTTGGGAACGTCGGTGAAATCACCGGGCTTTTGCCAGCGGCGGAGTTGTTTCTGAATTTTATTCAATTGAGGATTGAAACCATCACTCCAGGAAATAAAGCCCCAGTTGTCATATACTAAATTCCCATACTGGTAGTTGAATTGAGCATCGAGTGAGAATCCCTTATAATTAACTGACGTGGAGAAACTGCCAAACCCTTTTGGAGAGGCGCTGCCGATAATACCTCTTTGTACTGTTGTAACATTAGTAGTGGTCTGGCTCTTGGTCGCATCCGTGTACCACAAAGGATTTCCTGTGGCAGGATCAACACCAGCCCACAGGCGGGTATAGATCGATTGGAAGTCTTCACCTACCCTGCGGATAAATGGCAATCCCAGTATATCTGCGTTATTACGGAGTGCTGTGATCTTATTTTTATTCAACGCAATATTGAACGTGAAATCCCAGGTCAGGTCTTTTGTTCTTACCGGTATCACATTTACCTGGAACTCTACTCCTTTATTTTCCATAGAGCCCACATTGGCAGATACACTGTTAAAACCAGACGTTCTTGACAACGGGTCATTCAGGATCAGGTTTTCTGTTTTGCGAACATAATAGTCGGCATTAACAGTCAGCCTTCCGTCCCAAACCACCACATCAAGACCCACGTTAAAGGGCTTATTGATCTCCCAGGTCAGGTCAGGATTTTCCACCTGGTTAGGAGCACTACCCGGCTGCTGGTTATAGTTGGCATTGAAAATATAAGTACCCTTCCAGGTATAGTTACCAATTTCTGCATTACCATTCACACCATACGATGATCTTACTTTTAAGGCATTAATGAACTTGATGCCCTTCATGAAATTTTCCTGGTCAAGATTCCAGGCACCACCCACGGACCAGAAGGTTCCGTATTTATTATTGGAACCAAAACGGGATGAACCATCACGTCTTACACTTCCTGACAAAGAGTATTTATTTTTATAACTAACCTGCGCCATTGAAAGAACGGATACAAAAGCATAATCTGTTCTGGCACCTGAAGCCACACTTGGTGAGCTTGGCACCGGGAGGGGTATAGAAGTAGTAGCTGGTACACCTTCTCCTCTTGTCGTAATATTATACTGCTTTGATTTTTGTGCTTCGTAGCCAACCGTCAGGTCCACACCCAGTTCCTTATTGGCCAGGAAATCATGTTTATAATTCAGCAGGTTACTCCAAACCCAGTTGGCCAGCCTGGTATCATAATTATACATTCTTCCACCCACCGTTCTTGAATCACCAAAGAACGGATTGTCATACCGCTCCTCTTCAATATTGATAAAGTCAATACCAAACTTGGTGGTATACTTCAGGTCTTTATAGAACTGGTATTCACCAGTAAAGTTGGTAAGCACTTTTACATTGTTCAGCTGTATCCTGTCATATTCAGCAATAGCTAATGGATTATATAACTGGTTAAATACAGTATTGCTTATGTTTAGTGAACCGTCTGCATTATAGGCATTCTGGGAAGGTCGCAGCCAGTAAGCCCCTGCCACCGGGTTTCTGAAACCGCTGGACTGTGCGGGAGAATTTTGGTGGATATAAGAGCCGGTGGCATTGATACCAACCGTTAATTTATCACTGGCTTTATGCCGCAGGTTAAATGAACCGGAATAGCGGCGAAAATCTGAAGTAATCACCACCGCTTTCTGATCAAAAAACCCTGCAGAAGTATAGAAAGTGGTTTTACTGTCACCTCCCGAAAGAGAAACATTGATATTCTGGGTTGTTCCCTGGCGGGTTACATTGCCCACCCAATCTTCATCAGCAGTATTATTAAAACCCAGCGTATTCAATGTGGCATCGATCTGCGCCTGTGTGGCACCGGCATTTACCAGCCCCTCCCTTGTCAACGTAAAATACTGGTCCCGGTTAAGCGGTTTGGCCAAGTCATTAATATAAGCTGTACTACCAAAGCCAAATTCAGAATCGACCCTGATCTTGCTTTTACCGGCTTTCCCTTTTTTTGTTGTGATCAGGATGACACCATTCGCTGCTCTTGATCCGTAAATCGAAGCAGAAGCAGCATCTTTTAATACACTGATACTTTCAATATCATTGGGATTGATACCAGCTAAGGCATTCGATGTGTTATTCAATCTTGATACATCACCTGAATTGATTGGAATACCATCTACCACATATAAAGGTGCGGCTCCTGCAGTAATGGAACCGATACCCCTGATACGCACCTGCTGTATACCCCCCGGCTGACCTGTGGGTGATGTGGATTGCAAACCAGCCACTTTACCCTGCAACATCTGGTCAACAGATGTAAAAGGTTTGTTCTCCAGGTCAGCCCCGTCTACTTTTGCAATTGCCCCGGTAACTTTTTTCTTGACCTGTGTTCCGTAAGCCACCACGACTACCTCATCCAGTGCTTTGCCTTCCTGTTTCAGGCTGGCATTAATCACTGACTGGTTGCCGATAACCATTTCTTCATTTGATTTCCCGACATAAGAAAAAACAAGTGTTTTACTCCTGCTGTCAACAGGAATAGAGAAATCACCTGCCGCATTTGTACTTACCCCTGCCCCTGTTTCTTTTACCGTAACAGAAGCATTGGCAACGGGGTTGCCATTTTCATCTGTCACCTTGCCCGTAATGACCCGCTGTGCAAAAACCAGCATTACAGACAGCATACACGTTACTGTCAACAATAACTTTTTCATAATCCCAAAGTGTTAGTTAATAAAAATGATTCGCTGAAAAAGGCAACAATTTCTGCCAGTATGCTCCCATGAACCGGGTCATAATTGCTGAAGCATGAAAGCAGATGACTGAAGCAGGAATATGCAGGGTGTATTTTTTTATCATAGAACTGTCATACAGTGAACAGTTGTTCGTATCTCAATCATGAAATGTGATGAGCAAAGCAGCGTTATGAAAAACTGAAGTATCTATTTGTTGAAGGATATATGTAATTTATCACACTCCACTAACCGGCATAAAAAAGTTTCAGGGAAGTTGTTTACCATTTATAAGTGATTTCTTCCGTGAAAAGAATTTTTGCTATTGCTTAACAGCTAAGGCCAATAGTTTTATGCCTGATTCCCGTTATGTACATGCACATGAGAAAAGTCGGATCAGGAACAAGCTGTATTAACCCTAACCGCTGCTGCTATGATCAAGGATGCTCATTTGCGTATAGTATTTATTCCCCTGCTGGGGATAAGCCTTCCGTTTATTTCGGGACTTATCAGCTATGAATTATATACAATTGCTCAGCTCCTGTTCGCCAACCTGTTCTTTATTCTTACTTCCTGGACGATATGGACGGGCAGTAACTGGACACATGGCAAATTGAGAGCTTTGTTTGCTGTATATTCCAACCCGTTTCAGAAAATAGCGATGGTCTGTTTTGCTGAGGGTTTGTATGGAGCTTGTATCGGGGGTATATCCGCCTTTGTATGGCTGAGATTTTCTAAAGAAACATTCCAATGGAATGCATTTGGCAAATTTATTACTCTCTGTATCCTTGCCGTGATCGTTTTCACCCTTGTCTATGAGATCCTTTTTTTGAGTAAGGAAAGAGAGCTGGACACTAAAATCGTAAAACAACTGGACCAGGAACGTTCACAGGCCGAATTACAAGCTCTCACCAATGAAATGGATCCCCATTTTATATTCAATTCCCTGAACACACTGAATTATCTTATCCTTAATAACCCGAAAGAAGCCCATCGTTTTAATAATAAACTGGCCCAGGTATATAAATATTTCCTGATCAACAGGACCAAGGAACTTATCTCACTGAGAGATGAGTTGGAGTTTATTGAGAGCTATTATTTCCTCCTACAGATACGCCATGATAATAAATTATCTCTGGTGTCTGACCTGGGGGAGAATTATTCCACGGTGATGATCCCGCCCTGCGCTTTGCAAATACTGTTAGAGAATGCGATCAAGCACAATGAATTTACAGATGCCAGCCCGCTGCATATAAAGATTATTATGAATGGGCAGTATTTGAAGGTAAGCAACAATGTAAAACCAAAACCTTATTCGGTTACTTCTACCGGTATCGGGTTGAAGAACCTGAGCTCCCGTTACAAAATAATCTGTCAGAAAGATATTGTTATTGAAAATACCCGTGAAAACTATACCGTTAAATTACCCCTTATCAGATAACCCTAAACCATTTGCCATGTTAAACGCTATTATTATCGAAGACGAAAGACCTGCTCTTGAAAATTTAGTCAGTACTATCCATGCAGTTGCAGATGACGTGCAGATCGTTGCCACCCTCAGCAGTGTCAGGCAAAGTATCGAATACCTTTCTTCCAACACCGGTGCTGATCTAATTTTCAGTGATGTGCAACTGGGTGATGGGCTCTCCTTCGATATTTTCAGTAATTCCGGGAACCGAACTCCTGTTATTTTTATAACCGGCTATGATGAATTCATGCTGAATGCTTTTGAATATAATGGTATTGATTACTTGCTGAAGCCGGTGGAGAAAGAAGGCCTCCGTAAAGCACTGGTCAAGTACCGGATGCTGGAAAAACACTTTTCGGGGCATCATTCACTCAATAACCTGCTGAATTACATCGGCAATCACAAAAAGAAAAGATTGGTCGTAAAAAAAGGAATGGAGAATATTGCTCTTCGTTTGGAAGATATTGTTCTTTTCTACACAGAAAATAAGATCGTTTATGTAATTGACCGATTTGGCAAAAAATACCTGGCCGACCGGAACCTTGGTGAATTAGAACAATCCCTGGACGATACAATATTTTTCAGGGCCAACCGTCAATACATTATAAATATCAATTTCATCAAAGGCTTTAAGTCTTACGAAAAAGTAAAATTGCTCGTAGATCTTACGTTGCCGGACTTAAATCACTGCATTATTGTGAGCCAGGAAACCGCACCGCAGTTCCGGGACTGGATGTACAATGCTTAAAGAATCGAAAGTCAGGAGATGGAAGCCGGAGAGAGTTTAAAAAACCATTGCTTACACTATTTGAAAGCCTGAATTACAAAGTAAGAAGGCTACAGCCTCGCAAGTCACTGTTATCGAGACGGCCAAGTACTTCAAAACTTCCGTCAGGGTACAAACGCCCTGCATCATCCGTAGCAATGAAACTGCAGGAGTAAATATTGGCCAGATCAATGATATTGATAGCACCCGTTATATGTTTATTGGCCGGGCTGCTCCGGACATATAACGGGTCTTCCTCATCCCGCACCAGTATTTTCATCCAGGGCGGGCTTTTGAAGACCCCGCTTCCCTTTGAATAAGCCTGGGATAATAATTCCGTCATGCCATATTCCGAATGAATAACAGGAACATGAAAAGCCCTTTTCAACACATCATGCACTTCTGCCCGGATCATTTCCTTTCTTCTGCCTTTCATACCACCCGTCTCCATCACGGTTGTATACTGCAAAGGCATGGAGAATTTTTCAGCAAGATCTAATAAAGCAAAGGTCACCCCGATAAGCAATGTGGGTTGCCGTTGGCTTTCCAGTTGCTGCAACATGGCAACCAGTCTTTCATGCTCGTTCAGGTAAAACCCACTTTGCGGATGATTACTTTGTATTATTAATTCATTGACCATATATACCAGCGAGGAACTATTCCTTTCCAGGTAAGAAGGTAGTAAACCAATAATGCAAAATTCTTTCGCCGCACCATAAAATAACTCAAATCCCCTGGTAAAACTTTCTTTATACAGGGATGCATCGTTTACATAATGCCGGCTGTTAACAGTAGTGGTGGTACCGCTGCTTTCGAATACCGCCTCAGGTTCAAAATCTCCTGATATTACCGTATGGGATTTAAAGAACCGGATCGGTAAGAAAGGTATTTGTTCAATTTTGCGGATGTTAGCAGGATTAACAGCCAGCGCATCCACATAGCTTTTATAGACCGGGTTGGCCAGGTATTGATGCCTGAAAATTTCCAGGGAAAGAGCTTCAAAACCCTGTTCGGCAAGACTGAAAATTGTATGATTCCATTGTTCGGGCATAATCCTTGTTGCTGGTAAAAAGCTTATATTTGTTTAACCTCAATTCCTGATATGAAAGCAAAAATAGTTTTACTGATCCTCATTCTTGCAGGCATTTTTATGGCTTGTAATAAAGATAAGTTTACCACTACTCCCCAGATAAAAATAAAATCAGTAACTCCTGAAACGGTAAGCCAGGGAAGTGTTATTGAAATGAGGGGGCAGTTCACCGATGAAGAAGGGGACCTGGATTCTGTTTTTGTTGTTTATAAATGGTATGACGGGGCCACGGCAGCTATTGTTTTTGATACAATAAAATATAGCATCGACATTCTTGGTTTACCCAAAAATACAAGAGAGGGTGATCTATTGCTGACATTTGCTTATGGCATCCAGATTGACGGCGTAACCCAGCTTACACCAACGCCCAGTATCCGGGATACTTCTGCCACTTTTGGAATTGTCTTAAAAGATAAAGAGGCGAACAGGAGTGATTATGCAGAATCACCAAAACTGCGATTGATAAAATTCTAACCATTTTGCCAGGGAATACAGGCCGGTTCTTTATATACAGCAATTTATTTATTGCTGTCTGCGCTGTACTGATGGTGAATCAAACCAGCCAGTTGTTGTTGCATAGCTTACCCGGCACTCATTTAACAGCATTTGTCTTTTTTGCCACTCTTTGCAGTTATAGTTTTCATTGGTACCTGACATCTTCTTCCGTATTACCTTCTCCCCGGATCGTATGGTTGAAAAAAAATCACTCTGTTCATCTTGTCTTATTCTTAGTGGGCTTAGCAGGATCTGCTGTTTTCTTTTTCTACCTGCGTCCCATCTGGCCCTGGTTACTGGTATCCGCTTTTGTCACTTTCCTGTATTCGGCCCCAAAAATCCCTCATAGATATTTCAGAGCTTTGCGAAAAGTAGCTATTGGCAAAACTATTTTCCTCGCCTTTGTCTGGATGTATGTTACCACGGTATTACCCATCGTAGAATCAGGTGCCACCTGGAGCGGCGATTTTTTTCTCTTTATGATCAGTCGTTTTTTCCTCATTTATGCTATCTGCATTTTGTTCGACCTGCGTGACCGGGAGGATGATAAAGCCGCAGGCATACGAAGCCTCATCACTTACCTGAACGAAACGGCAATCAGCAACCTTTTTGTTATCTCGCTGGTATTATTCAGTGCCTCCACCTTATGGATGTTGAATTATAATCACCGTACAACTGATATTATCCTCCTGCTCATTCCCGGTTTCATCACTGCGGTGCTATTCCGGTATGCCAGCCGCCATTTCTCCGACATGCTCTACTATTTTGTATTGGATGGGCTGATGGCTCTTTCCGCCCTGTTGATGCTGGTAGCCGGCATTTGACTATTTTTGCCAGAATTTAATACCCCGTATGGCAAAAGCAGTAAAATCTAAAAAATCAATCATCACCGATAAGTCCTCTGCCTTTTTACGCAGTTATATTAATAATGCTTCCCCGGTTGGTTTTGAAACCTGGGGCCAAAAACTCTGGATCGAATACCTGAAACCATATGTAGATACACATTATGTCGACCCATACGGAACAGCGGTTGGTATTATCAATCCTGACCATGCTTTTAAAGTAGTGATCGAGGCCCATGCGGATGAGATCAGCTGGTTTGTAAATTATGTAACAGCGGAAGGATTGATCTACCTGAAAAGAAACGGCGGTGTGGATCACCAGACGGCTCCAGCTTCCCGTGTTTTTATTCATGGTAAAAAAGGACCGGTAAAAGCCGTCTTTGGATGGCCAGCCATACATACAAGACTCGGAGCTGACAAAGAAACACAGCCCAAGACCGACAATCTCTGGCTGGATTGCGGCGCCAGGAACCGTAAAGAAGTGGAAGCATTGGGTATTCATATTGGCGCTGTGGTTACTTACCAGGATGGTTATGATGAACTGGCCAACGGAAACCTGATTGGCCGTGCATTTGATAACCGCATTGGTGGGTTTATGATCGCAGAAGTAGCCAGGCTGTTAACAGAGAATAAAAAGAAACTGCCTTTCGGTTTATACGTGGTGAATGCGGTACAGGAAGAAATAGGTCTCCGCGGTGCGGAAATGATTGCCCGCCGCATCAAGCCTAACGTAGCAATAGTAACGGATGTGACCCATGACACGACAACCCCGATGATCAATAAAAATATTGAAGGGGATGTAAGTACCGGTAAAGGCCCCTCATTGTCTTATGCCCCGGCTGTTCATAATAAATTGCTGGCTGTGGTGGAGAAAGTAGCTGCTGATAAAAAAATACCAGTTCAATGGCGGGCATTAAGCCGCAGTACCGGTACCGATACCGATTCTTTTGCCTATTCTAATGATGGCTGTCCCTCTGTGCTGATATCAATCCCGTTGCGTTATATGCATACAACTGTAGAAATGCTGCACAAAGATGATATTGAAAGCACCATCAAACTGATGTATGAGACCTTACTGACCCTGTCACCTAAAACAAACCTGAGTTATCTCTGATGTTGCATCATCTGCTTTATATTGACCCAGGAAGCGGCAGTTATTTTATACAGGTAATTGTGGCTGCACTATTAGGTGCCGCTTTCTGGATCAAAATGTCATGGCATCGCATTAAGACATTCTTTTCCGGAAATAAATTTAAACAGGAAGAAAAGAAGGACGAAGAAAACCCGGCTTAAGTTATTTTATTTTACTTACAACATAAGCAAGTCCTGACCGGTAAGCCTCTTTACTGTTATAGAAAATCTTTTGCCTTAATTCATCGATTGTATTGGCAAAGCCGGGCTGCAAAGCAGTTAACTCATTTATTTTTTGAGATAATTTCTCCAGTTCAGCTGGCAAAATGGTAACTCCCAACGAAGAACGTAAAACATTTTCAATAGGTTCAATACCCAGCTCTTTCCAATCAGGGTTCATCTGTTTAAAAGCAGTATCAATAAATAATACGGGTTTTCTCATTCCAAACGCAAATTCAAAAGCGATACCTGACCTGTCGGTTATAAGTATATCCGCAGACGGCAGCCTGTCGAAAACATTGGGCAACTCATCCATCGACATCGCCGGATTTTCTACAATGAGTTGTTGTATTTTCCTGAATTCCTTTTTCTTTCGCTTCACATACTCCGGGTGAGAACGGAGAATAACCTTGTAGGGTAATTTCGATAACAGCTGCAACAATTCTTCGATACAGGTATCAAGGATACAACCCTCGAACCAGGAAGGTGCAATTAAAATTGAGGGTTCGTCATTTGTGGCTACTGTATTGCCAGAATGCTGTAGTTCATCCAATAATGGGTACCCGTATGGAATGATCGTCTTTTGCTTTTGCCCATATAATTCTTCCGCTTTCCTGATCTCCCTCAACTGGTACTCGCCGGTACAGAATACAGCATCATAATGAAAAAAAGCTTTTTTCCGGTACTGCTGGTGGGTGCTCACCGCCGCATGAAACATATAAACATAAGTTCCAACACCCTGAGATCGTTTAAATAAAAAATTATCAAGGTCCGGCATGGTCATGATCATCACATCGGCCCGGATACGGGAGAATAGAAATCCCAGCATCCATTTCACATA
>JAEUVP010000162.1 GCA_016786805.1 Chitinophagaceae bacterium
ACAAAGGGCTTGAAATTATTCTGATCTGCCATACAAATTATTTTGGTAAAGGGAAGATATGAAAAAAGCTATTAGCGGTTGGCCAATAGCTTTTTATTATACTTTAAAGCGAAAAATTATTTTACGCCTTTCTCCTTCATGATTCGGTTCAGCCATTTCAGCATGGCAAAACACATGATAGTGGCCACCATCAGTAAGCCGAAATTGAGCCAGAAGAAACCAGCTTTCTGATCATAATTATCCCACATCGTGGATAAGACTCCGGATAATTTATTACCAATGGAGGTAGCCAGGAACCATCCTCCCATCATTAACGAAGTGATGCGTACAGGACTCAGTTTAGATACTAATGATAATCCCATCGGGCTTAATAATAATTCCCCCACAGTAATAACACCATAACTGCAGACCAGCCACAGCACACTTGCTTTTTCACCACCATTGTTACTGGCATATACAGCGCCTACCATGACCAGCGCAGATAAAGCAGATATAAAAAGACCGAAGGCAATTTTGGTGGCTGTTGATGGTTCTTTATTTTTTCTCCGCATCCAGGTAAAGAAGGCAACAACCAGCGGGGTTAGCAAAATAACCCAGCCCGGGTTGATGGATTGACTCAAATTAGTGGCCCATAAACTAACGGCCTGTCCTTCTGACGGTTTTTGATCAGCAGGAACATTTTTGAAATAAACAGGATAATTTAATTCCTTCACTACTTTGCCATCCTCTTTCTGCAAGCGGAACTGTTCATCATATTTAGCTACTGAATCTTTTTGGTAGGCGATTGTTTGAGCAAAATTGAGTTTGCCGAATATTTTTTGTGTTCCGCCGGTTACTTCCCGGTTCGTATAACGGTCCGCCCAGGTGGTCAATGCCGATCCGTTTTGTTTAAAGACCGCCCAGAACATCACTACCACTGCGAAGATGGCAAGCAATGCTGCGATAGGTCGCTTTTCTTCTTTTTTTGCACTGAAATATAACGAAGAGTAAAAATAAATGACAGGTAAGCAGGCGAAAATAAAGGCATCCGTAGAATCTGATCCAACAAGGGTACCAGGGATCATCCAGCCCACAATACCTGCAATGACAGAGGGAACAAAAATCGTCAGCACGATCCTGGTCATTGACATATCATTCTCTGTAACTCCTTTTTTTATATCATACGCTTTGTAATGAGATGTTCCCGCCAGGAAAATACCCACACCGAGAAACATACCAATGCCTGCAGCTAAGAACGCAGCACCCCAACCGTAAGCAATATATAAAGCAGCGCCAAAGAAATTACAAATGAAAGCACCGATATTGATGCCCATGTAAAAGATATTATACCCATCATCTTTTTGCTGGACATATTGTGGTGTGGTATACACATTGCCAAGAAGGGTTGAGATATTAGGTTTGAAAAAGCCATTACCCAGGATGACAAGCGTCATCGATAAATAAAGCATGGGCAGATTATGTACCGACATCAGGCAATAGCCTACACCCATCATCAGCCCGCCCATCACTACAGATTTACGGTAACCGAGATACCGGTCGGCCAGTAAACCCCCAATAAACGGAGTAAGAAACACCAGTGCAATGAAAGTTCCGTACAAGTCTGCAGATTCGGCTTCCGTCATTGCATAACCCGTCTTTACATCTTTCAGATACAAGGTGAATATCCCGATCATCAAATAATACCCGAACCGTTCCCACATTTCGGAGAAAAATAAAAAGGGCAGTGCTTTAGGATGTTTCTTCCACATGGCTGAGTTATTTTAATAAGGAAAGATAGGAAAACTGTCGTTAGAGAAAAGAAAAGGCGCCCGCCAACTGGCGGACGCCTTTTGATAACAGCTGAAAAATTTATGCCGAACCTGTTTTGTCTTTTACGATCTGGTTCAGCGATTTGATCTTTGAATAAATTAATATGCCACCAATAAAGGCTGCAACAACCAGGATCAGGAAGAACATTTTCTTATCAGTAAAATCGTCCCAGAAACCTGTCATTACACCGGCCACTTTGCCACCAATTGAAGTAGAGAGGAACCATCCGCCCATCATCAATGCAGTAAGTCTTGCTGGAGCTAATTTGGAAACGAAGGAAAGCCCGATAGGACTTAAGAATATCTCACTGATCGTAAATACAAAGTAAGTACCCCATAGCCAGAGCGGAGACGCTTTATGTGTGTAGATAGAAGGTACCGACATAATAGCGAATATCATTACAAGAGCAGATAAGCCGGAAATGAACATGGCCATTCCGAATTTGGAAGCCGTAGTTGGTTCCTTACCTCTTTTTCTCAGGTAATCAAAGAATGGCACAAAGATGAGCGTCAGCAATACGATGAATAATGGGTTAATGGATTGAAATAGTTCGGTATTTGTGAGTTTCACATTCTGACCGCCGGGCCATTCTTCTTTTGGTACGTTATTGAAATAAGGATCGGGCCCCATAACCTGTACCACTTTTCCGCTATCATCTTTTACTTCAACAAAGTACTCGTTTACTTTATTGACTAATCTCGGCGTATCACTTACTTCCTGCAACGGGAATAATTTACCGGTGATCTTGGCAGTAGTTGGAGATGCAACCCTGTCTGTATGTTTTTCAGCCCATAGTGTAAGTCCTGTTGCATTCTGGTTATAAATGGTCCAGAAGGCAATCGCAATCGCAAAAATGAATAACAGCGAGCCAATTCCTTTTTTGTCCTGTCCTTTTGCTTTTACCCATAGCGATATATAAAAAGCTATGATCGGCAGGCAGGCAAAAATGAACGCATCATTCGCCTGTGTTCCCATAACGGCTGTGCCAAACCATGTTTTCACATTCCAGCCAATGAAAGCAGCAATAATGGCGGGAAGGAAGACATAAGAAAATATTTTGGACAACGGCATGTCTTCGGGCTGTGCCGGTTTTTTTATATCTGCTTCTTTTATTTCTTTGTTCTTTAAAGAAGTGGAAAGAATGATCAAACCAATGATCAAACCCACTCCTGCGGCCGCAAACGCATAGCCCCAGCCATATGAATTTCTTAACCATGCGGCCACAAAATTGCAAACAAACGCCCCGATATTGATACCCATGTAAAAGATATTATACGCATTATCCTTTAATGGTTTCAGATCTGCACGATTATAAATATTACCTAATAACGTAGAGATATTCGGTTTGAAAAATCCATTACCAACAATAATAAGACCTAATGAGATGAACATGGCGGTGTCACCCGGAACAGCCAGGCCAATGTAACCCGCTGCCATGAGGGTACCTCCTAAAAAAATGGATTTGATATATCCCAGGTACCTGTCTGCGATCAGTCCCCCGATAAAAGGAGTTAAATAAACCAGCGCAATGAAACTACCCACAATATCGGCTCCTACTTTTTCATCAAATCCTTTGCCTCCCGTTTTGGTATCGATCGTGTATAACAATAAGATACCGACCATCAGGTAGTAGGCAAATCGTTCCCACATTTCTGTGAAGAATAGCACATAGAGAGCTTTGGGGTGCTTGCCGAGTTTTGCAGGTTGATTCATACAGTGTTTTTTAGTTTATAATCAGAGACTTGAATCGTTACTAACGGCCAAAATACAGAAAAATGACCACTCGATAATTTTCCCGGCCATCTTTTAAATAACGTACCGATATTCGCAGAGCTTTTTAACATCCGGCTATAAAACCAATTATGCGAATCCTTCTACTCGGCTCTGGTGGCAGGGAACATGCCCTCGCCTGGAAACTGAACCAAAGTGTATGGGCCAACCCCCTCTATATTGCTCCCGGTAATCCCGGTACCGCCCAATGCGGTATTAACGTGGCGATTGATATCAATGATTTTGATGCCGTGGCTACTTTTTGTATCAAAGAAAAGATCGAAATGGTATTTGTGGGACCGGAAGAACCCCTGGTGAATGGCATCTATGATTATTTCAAAGGGCATGAGCAGTTAAAAGATATTTACTTTATTGGCCCTTCTAAAGAAGGCGCCAAACTGGAGGGTAGTAAGGCTTTTGCCAAAGAATTCATGACGCGGCATAATATCCCCACTGCTGCTTACAGGGAGTTCACCATTGATAATTACCAGGAAGGAGTTGATTACCTGCAGCAGCATAGTTTGCCTATTGTAATTAAAGCGGATGGATTGGCAGCGGGTAAAGGTGTGGCCATTTGCCAGAATCATGTGGAGGCCATTGCTGAGTTTGAACTGATGATTCAGCAATCCAAATTTGGAGAAGCCAGCAAGAAAGTGGTGGTGGAAGAGTTTTTGACGGGTATTGAACTCAGTGTGTTTGCAATTACAGATGGTAAAAACTACTTGATATTACCCGAAGCAAAAGACTATAAACGTATTGGTGAAGGTGATACCGGGTTAAATAC
>JAEUVP010000163.1 GCA_016786805.1 Chitinophagaceae bacterium
AGAAATAAGGCCATGCCGTTGTAAAATATTTTACCCTATTTTTGAACTTGGTGTTTTTCATAGGTTAGCAACGGCCGGCCCTATCCAGGGCGGGCCTTTTAGTTTATAGCCCTTAAGCTAATAGCAGCGTTTCAGGAAAATTTCCAGGTGGGATTTTTCACATCATGATAAAACAAGAACGTCCATTTTTCTTTTTCTCCCTGCTCCCACCATTGCTGCCGCAGCTCCATCGCTTTCTTCCCGTCATAATCATACTTGGCTGCAAAACGATGTTTCATCTGTTGTAATTGTGGTGCATCATCACCGCCAAAGAAAACTATCTCTCCCTCATCTTTGATAGTGAATACCTGGTGATACATGGAATGGGCACCTGTAATAGCGTAATCAATATAGCCATCTATCGTTCCGTATCCATCAAGCAACTCCACCTGCGAAGTGTTTTGCAAACATTCCAGTTCATGCGGGAAATAGGAAGGAGTTCCTTTTTCAAAAGCATAGGCCAGTTCTTCCCGCTGCACATAATACATAGCGTTGGGAAGAGATAACCTTGCTCCCAATCCGTCCCTCTCAATACCAACAGCGCCAGCATGATCTTTATGCAAATGCGTCATCAATACTTTCGTCACTTCCGATGGATTGATACCGGCATCTATAATGTTTTGGTGTAATTGCAAGGTCCCGTTCTTCTCAAAACCCAAACCGGTGTCCAACAGCAATATGTCTTTAGAAGTAATGACCACAAAGGGTTGCACTTCTACTAACAGGCTGCCGGATCCACGACTCTTCAGGTCATCCACCTTCTCATCGAAGGGAATAAATTTTTTTGACTGATCTATTGTAAACGTACCTTCTGATATGGGGATGATTCGCATAATTAATAAAGGAAAGCTGCAAGTTGCAACACAATTACTCAATTTCCCAATCGTAGTGGTTGAAATTACCGGAGGACCATTTGCCGGTCTGCATCGAGGCGGATCAGGATGAATAATAAAATAGTAAAGGTCAGTAAAGAGGTACCTCCATAACTGATAAATGGAAGCGGAATACCAATTACCGGTGCAAGCCCCACAGTCATGGCAATATTGATAGCAATATGAAAAAAGAAAACCGCAGCTACCCCGTAAGCATAGCAACGGCTGAAAACACTTCGCTGCCGTTCGGCAATGGTGACAATGCGGAATAGCAATAACAGGTAAATAGCCAGTAAAATAAAACTACCGGTAAAACCAAAACCCTCCCCGATGGTACAAAAGATGAAATCGGTGCGTTGTTCCGGCACAAAATCATACCGGGTTTGCGTAGCTTTCAATAATCCCTTGCCAAATAACTGGCCGCTGCCAATGGCGATCTTGGACTGGCGGACATTATAATCGGTGTCTTTTTTCTTAACCTCAGTAGTTGATTCTTTTTGATGCGCCACCATGTATTCGGATGGCACTTCTTTACCCACCGTACTGTAAATCCGCTCTACCTGGTATAGCTTCAGTACATGTTTGAAAACAAACGGTACTGCATATAACTGGATGCCCACACAAATAGCCCACAGAAAAGCAACTCTTAAAAAAATGGAACGGTTTCGTTTTAACTGCCGCCGCATGCTATAAATGGCCAACACAGCAATGACGGTCAGTATAACTGCTAAGGTGAATTTTTCAAATACAAGAGTAGCCACGATCAAAGCAGCGACAGAGAATCCGATAACCAGTATCCCGGACGGAAGGCCTTCCCGGTACATCACAATAAAAAAAGAAAAATAAACAAGAGCCAGCCCTGTTTCACTTTGCATAATAGCGAGTACTGCAGGGAAAAGCGCAATACCTCCTGCAATTAACTGTGACCTGGTTTTAGAAAAATCAGTTTCCGGCCTTGATAAGTATTTTGCCAGTGCGAGACAAACAAAGATCTTACAAAACTCTGCGGGCTGAAAATTGAATGCGCCTAATTTAATAATGGA
>JAEUVP010000177.1 GCA_016786805.1 Chitinophagaceae bacterium
CCCATTATCTCTGCTGAAGTAATCGTTTCATTGAATCCCGGCAAGAGAATGAATGGCGTTGACGGAGCCTGCAGCATATGCAGGTAGATAGTTTTACCATTTCTTGTAGCCACACCCCATTGTTGCGGGGACATCAGTTTACCTCTTGTATTATAAATGGAAGCACCATATTGTTGGAGCCATTTTCCGGCCGCGGCTAATGTATCCACGAACTGCCGCTGAATTTCACCAGTTGGCATAGGACCCACATTCAATAATAAATTAGTGTTGCGTCCGGCTGCTCCCACTAACAAATGGATGATTTGTTTTACTGATTTATAATGATGGTCGGAAATATTGTAACCCCAGGTGTCATTCATTGTTTCACAGGTTTCCAGTGGCATGGCATTGGAAGGTTGCTGAAAACTTAACCCCGTTTTGTTTTCTCCCGGCAGGTCTTTTTCAAACATCTGGAAATCTTCCCCTTTGATCGGGTCCAGGTGATGATTATTACCGATCATACAAGCGGGTTGTAATTGATGGATGAGACCATACAACTCATCATACTTCCAGTCGATACGGGATGTCCTGTCGGTATGCCCTTCTTCATTGGTCTGGTCCCAGTGGCCATCAAGCCAGATACTCATGATCGGACCATAATTCGTCAACAGTTCTGTCAGCTGATTTTTCATGAACTGCAGGTAGCTCGCATAATCACTCTTTCCTGTCCTTCCGCTGTACTGGCCCGTACGGCCTGTTTCGTAAGGATAATCGTCCCGGAACCAATCCAGGGTGGAATAGTAGAGGCCCAGTTTCATATCATGTTTCTTACAGGCGGCTGCCAGCTGTTTCAACACATCTTTGCCATAAGGAGTATTGGTAATTTTCCAATCACTGAATTTGGTATCCCAGTTAGAAAAACCATCATGATGACGGGTGATGAATACCATATATTTCATACCGGCATTTTTGGCGGTAAGCACCCATTTCTCGGCATCAAAATCTGCAGGATTGAATACCCGCAGGTAACGCTGGTAATCTTCTTTCCGGATCTTCCGGTTCTGCATCACCCATTCGCCATGCCCAAGCACACTGCTCAATCCCCAATGGATGAACATACCGAATTTGTCATCCTGGAAAACCTGGCGGCTGTTTATATTTTCCACGGAAGGGGTATAATTATCCTGTGCTGACAAGGACACTGTGCACAACAGTAATAAAACGAGAAGATTCCTTTTCATGTGCTATGGTTATATCCGAAAGGTACAAATTTGTTGCCCTGGTAAGCGGCACTGAATCGGTATAATTTTTTATTTTGTATCGCCTTATACAAAAACTACTGTTATGTTCATTGGTCATTATGCCCTTGGCTTTTCAGGCAAAAGAATTGACAAGGGCCCATCCCTGGGTACAATGTTCCTGGCCGTTCAATGGCTTGACCTGGTATGGCCATTCCTGGTATTGGCAGGAGTGGAGAAAGTGAGTATCGACCCGGGTAATACAGTTCTGACACCCTTGAATTTTGAGTCATATCCCTGGTCGCATAGTATGCTGATGGCATTAGGTTGGGGAATACTGTTTGCCATAATATATTTTGCCCGCACTAAAAACCGTCGTGGTTCTTTGTTACTGTTCTTTCTTGTTTTCAGTCACTGGGTGCTGGATTTTGTCACACACCGGCCTGACCTGCAACTAACCCCTTTTGCCGATACAAGAGTGGGATTGGGTTTGTGGAATTATAAAGGGGTGGAAGTGGTGATTGAAACTGCGTTGTTCATAGCCGGTATTTATATATATAACAGGTTGGTAAAAACAAAAAATAAAACCGGGCAATGGGCTTTATGGTCATTTATTATTTTTCTTATTATCATTCATTTCATGAATGTGTTTGGTCCGCCACCACCATCGGCTGAGATGGTAGCCTGGGCCGGTCTTTCACAATGGATGCTGGTGGCCTGGGGCTATTGGATCGACAACAATCGAGTGTGATCTTTTTTAAACACAGGCCTACGGCGATGGAACATTTGTAAACCAACTACTATGGGAAAGAGTTTTTTTTCATTTTTAGCAGGCTTTGCCATTCTGTTTTCAGTTTATCATTTCCCTGAATTTTTTCCGGTATTCTGGATCATGGCTGTTTTTAAAATCGGGTTTTTGCTGGTGGCTCTTGCAGTGGCCCGTTTGCAGGGCTGGAGAGGGTTGGGTGGATATGGACTTGGATTGCAAAATGACTGGGTTCAGCATCTCCTGAAAGGATTGCTGGCAGGGGCTATCTTCTTCAGTCTTTCAGTTCTTGCTTCTGTTCTGCTTGGATATGAACAGATAACTGGTGTTGCTTCTGCCGGTGCAATACTGCAGCAATTGCCCCTATTATTATTAATGACTGTTTTCCCTTCAATTGCGGAAGATATTTTAACCCGTGGATACTTGTACGGACATCTTGCTGAAAAAATGAAACCAGCAACATGGGTGCTTGTTTCAGCGTTAGTATATGTTCTCAATCATATCTGGCGTTTGAGTGATGATCCTTCGGTGCTGACCTATCTTTTTATATTGGGACTTGTTTTGGCCCTGGTTGTTTGGCAAACCAAGGCTTTGTGGCTGGCATTCGGAATTCATTGGGGCGCCAATATAGCATTTGAAGCCAGTCATTCATTTCTGAAAACGAGATCAGTTGTAACACACCACGGAAATACCTGGTTGCTGGCCATAAGCTGGTTGTTATTATTTCTGTTGCTTGCTTACGGACAAAAGAAATAAGCTTAGCCGGCACCTTGAACATAGTTCTTTAGTGATATCCCGATCAGTTCTGTCCATCCCTGCGTAAAACTTTCTTTTGCAAAATCAGGGTTATTAGCCGGGAAGCTTTCAAGACCGGTATGTGTCAGTTTTAATCTTGTGGTGTTACCTTCTTCAAATAATTCAAAACTTACTTCGGAGTAACCGGCATACTTGTCATAGCACCAGGAATAGGATAATTTTTGGCCGGGAATTACTTCTGTCACTTTACAGTTGTGCAAGTATTGTTCGCCTTTCTTGCCTTGACCGTAGAAGTGAAATTCAAATCCAACTTCTGCTTTAAATTCAGCCAGGTCAAAATACCATTGTTTCATCTCCTTAATATCAGTAAGTGCCTTCCATACTTTTTCAGCAGGAGCATTGAAAGTTCTTTCGATTGTAAACGCTGTTGTTGTCATTGTATTAAAATTTAGTTGGCAGGTGATTATTTTTCTGTGATACAGTTTAACATGCGGTTCACTTCAAACTTACCACACTCATTTGCTGAGATATTTACAAGACGGATGATAGACAATTCTCTTACGGGAGATTATTTTCTTTTGGTAATACCATTTTTTTTATTTTTTGTAGGTGATGTTTTTTTAGTTTGTATTTCCTGCAGGTAATTTTCTAAGGCATCCAGTTTCTGTTCCCAGAATATGCGGTACTGCTCGATCCAGGCAGATACTTCATTTAGTTGAGTGAGCCTGGCTTCACAATAACGTTCCCGTCCCTGCTGTTTGATAATGACCAGCCCGCATTCGGTCAGGATTTTCATATGCTTGGATACAGCAGGACGGCTGATGTCAAATTTTTGCGCTACTGAATTCAGGTTCATGGATTGTTGTGCAATCATGCCAATGATCTCCCGGCGGGTAGGGTCGGCAATGGCCTGGAATACGTCTCTTCTCATCCTGTTATCGTTTTAAGTAACCGTTCGGTTACAAATATAGGAAACCTTTTGGTTACGCAAAATATTTTTACAAGATCAGGATTCGTATTTCAGAGCTGAACGGTTTTGAGAAAACTCATTTTGAATATTGACAAGACTCATCAGGGCAGAACGGATATGAATTTAGCTTTACGCTTTCACTATTATTCACCTTCATTTTTCTATATGAACAGATATTTTACTCTTTCTATAGCAATGCTGATAATGGGGCTGGTTGCCTGCCAGCATAAAATGAATCAGCCTGTTACAACGGAGAGTAATACACTCGAAAAATTACTCCAGGGTAATAATCGCTTTGCGGCTGCACACCCCCTGCATCCTGATGAAAGCAGGCAACGGATGGGCGAGATCGCTAAAGGTCAGCATCCCTTTGCTGTCGTTATCAGTTGTTCTGATTCCAGGGTACCGCCGGAACTGATCTTTGACCAGGGACTGGGAGATTTGTTTGTGATCCGCACCGCCGGCAACCTGGTTGGGGGGCTTGAGATTGGCAGTGTTGAATATGCAGTGGAGCATTTACAGGTGCCCCTGATAGTTGTTCTGGGGCATGAGCAATGTGGTGCTATTAAAGCTTTTGTAGATGGAAGTGAAGCGCCGGGGCATATTAAAGATATTATAGACAGTATTAAAGCAGAACCCGAAATATCTTCAATAGCAAAAGATGATAAGGACAGACTGGTCCATTGTATTGAAGCTAACCTGCGGCATGTAACACTTCAATTACAAGTGCAATCATTCATTATCCGGGAGAAAATTGAAAAAGGCGAATTGAGGATAGTAACAGGCAAGTATGATCTTGAGAAAGGAGCTGTTACCCTGTTAAAGCAATAGCTTCCTGATTTATATATTAAAAAAGCCGCCCTGTTAGCAGAGCGGCTGTAGTTTTTCAAAACCGTCATTATCGAACGGTGAGTTTTGTTACAGATGTTTCAGCAGTGAGTGAATCATTTTTTTGGAGCTCCTGCTTTTTCATAAAATCAGCCACATCATCAATATGAGCTTTTGTCTCCGCTTTGGTCAGGGTGGTTAAACTGCCATGCCCTTCAAAATAGTAATGGATAGCAATGAATTTCTTTACATGTTTCCGGGTTTCCAGCGGAAGATATTTTTGTAATACCCAGAAATTACGACTGCCTGATTTTTTGATGGCTGATAGTACACGGGCTGGTCCGCTATTATAAGCTGCCAGGGTCAAGAGCCAGTCATCAAACATATTGTGGAGGTAGATCAGGCATTTTGCCGCTGCTACAGTGCTTTTATACGTATTCCTCCTTTCATCATTCTTTCCACTCACTTTGAGTCCAAAGCTCCTTGCAGCAGATGGCATCAGTTGCCATAAACCGGCAGCACCGGCACCCGATACGATCTTATTATCCAGTTTGGATTCAATAACTGCAAGGTATTTCAGTTCAACCGGTAAGTTGTAGTGTGACAATACTGTATCAATAACAGTAAAAAAAGGTGCACTCTTGGCTTTTATTTTATCAAGATAGAAATCATTGACATGAATATAATCATTCACGAAGCCAGCTACCTGCCTGTTTAATTCAATTCTCGGAGCAGCCGAAAGCTCTGTAATGCTGAGGTTGGGTAAACAGGTACACAAGCCTGCCGCATCAAAAGCATGTCCTTCTTTTAATAATGAATCAGGTTCATTAATAAGACATGAATGTGTGATGTCGTCAAAAGGGGTAACGGGTTTGCTGCCGGGTGCTGCAGCCATAAAAATAAAACTGCCTGCAGCAATACCTGCTTTAAACATTTTTTGCTTGAACATTGAGCGATTTTTAGTACAACAATGTCGTCCGGAGGATTGGATCAGAAAGGAAAAGTTGACACAGGATTGATTGGATGGTTACAGCATTTGTTCTGTGGACGAGTGATTTGGGTTTTTCAGTTCTTCAGAACGCTGTGGTTGCAATTGGTGCAATGACTGCGCAAAGATAGCTTGCAAATGAAGGTCCACACAGCATTTCAGGCCTCAGTTATCCACTGACAGGCTAACTGTGTGAGTATCATTAATGAATTTTGTTAAAGCTGTTAAAAAGTCAGGCAGATGATTTTATTATCGTAGAATTACCCCGTTTAGTCATGATTAGTATCAAATTGTTTATTTGTACACAAGGCAGATATTCTGAGATAAAATTGGCTGATAAAAAATGTTTAAGCAATACTAGCGACTGCATTATTTTTTTAATTCTGTTTTGATGACTGAAGTAAACAATAGGCTATATTTTCTTCTTTTGATCACAGCTACTATCTGACACAGGGAATTCAATGGCCCAATAAATGATCACACATCCTATAAAAATCCAGAACAACCAAGTTGGACGACGAATTTAAATGTCCTGTTAGTACGTTTGCTTTTAAGTGCTTGCTTCAATTCAATAGAACCTGTGCAGTGGCGATTGTCAACCTGGCCATTATGAGCTGGCGGGATTATTTTTACGGGAATAAAACTTTTTCCGGGGCTGAAATTGTTGATATCTCGAAGAAGCAATTTTACCGGGCAGACATTTAACTTTTTGTTGATAAGTTGTTAGCTTAAAAAACAATTTTTCCAATATTTTTAAACAATGCAAGACCATTATACCCTTCTTCAAACCATCTATGAAATCGTAAAAAATGATCCACAGCCGCAGAGCTATGCCTGCCGGCCAAGAGAACTCATTTTACGAAGTTTGCAGGAATGGTCTTCTATCCATCAGCATATTATCTTACTGCAACAGGAAGAGTTGGTAACTACTGAACAACAGGATACTCTCGTAATCCGTATCACACAGGCAGGCCTTGAGAAAGTGAAAGAAAAAAACAGCCTGGTAAGTGAGTAGTATCGGGGGCTGACTTCCATTTCAAAAACAACAGTTTTATCGGTATTAAAATCATGGTATCTACTGATAAATGTCTTTTTTTTAAAGACAGAGGTGGCAGACTTTTGCTATTAAATAAGAATAGCTCATGGTTCACCCTTATAAATATGTTTCAGCCACTGAGGCTCTGTCGCTGATACAGAGCAACCAGCGGGTATTTGTGCATGGAAGCGCCTGCACCCCGATCTATTTGCTTCATGAACTGGCAAAAGAGAAGGACAGGCTAAATGATGTTGAGATCGTTTCCATCACCTTGCGTGGGGATATAGAAATTGATAAACCTGAATACCAGTCTGCTTTTCATATTAATTCCATGTTCGTATCGGCTTCAGTCCGAAATGCAGTAAAGGA
>JAEUVP010000012.1 GCA_016786805.1 Chitinophagaceae bacterium
ATCCCGGTTCATAAATATGCCAAAGACACATTGATAGGCGGTAGTGTGATAACTGATGGCACCGTGAAAGCACAGGTAACCGCAGTTGGTAATGATACCGTGTTATCAGGCATTATCAACCTGGTGAAACAGGCACAAGGAGAAAAACCACCTGTTCAACTATTAGCAGATAAGATCAGTAGTATTTTCATTCCTGTTGTGCTGAGTATTGCGGTAATAACGCTGGTCGTTAACTGGATTGTTCTAAAAGAATTTACGCCGTCGCTGATGCGCTGTATTGCGGTATTAGTTATTGCTTGCCCATGTGCCATGGGATTAGCAACACCTGCCGCCATTGCAGTGGGTCTAGGCCGTGCCGCCAAAACAGGTATTCTTTTCCGCAATGCCACCAGTCTTGAATTGTTCAAAGACATTACCCAGGTTGTTTTTGACAAAACAGGTACACTAACCACAGGAAATTTCAGGATTGGAGGATTCCACTCAACAATTGATGAAGATGAATTCAAAAAGATTGTCTATTCTATTGAAAAATATTCCAATCACCCCATTGCCAAATCAATAACAACTGAATGGAAGCGGAAAGACCTGGTTGGCTGGCAGAAAATTGAAGAAGTAAAAGGCCTCGGAATGCGGGCAACGGATAAAGAAGGCAATACCTGGTGGGCAGGGTCCTATAAAATAGCCGATGCTTTTACCAAAGAGGATAACCACAATATTTACCTGGTAAAGAACAGTCACCTGGTGGGCTGGATAGATGTGCAGGATGAAATAAGACCTGAAGCAAAATCAGTAATTGATTATTTACACAGCAAAAACATTAAAACGATATTGCTGAGTGGTGACCGGTACGCAAAATGCTATCAATTAGCTTCCCAGCTAGGCATTGATACGGTAATAGCCGAACAGACACCTGAACAAAAATTGGTAAAGATAGATGAACTTAATAAACAAACCCCAACTGCCATGGTGGGTGATGGTATCAATGATGCACCAGCCCTGGCCAAAGCTACTATTGGCATTTCCATGAATGATGCGTCGCAGATCGCTATGCAAAGTGCACAGGTGGTATTGATGAATCATGGATTAAAGAATTTGCCGACGGCACTGGGTTTGGGTAAACATACTTATCTCACCATCAAGCAAAACCTGTTCTGGGCCTTTGCCTATAATGTTGTTGCTATCCCGGTTGCCGCATTCGGGTTCCTTACACCCACATTCGGAGCATTGGTCATGGGCCTGAGTGATGTAGTGTTGGCCATTAATTCTGTACGCTTATTCGTGAAGAAAGTGCTGTAAATTCACCCTGCACGATGCCCGAAATTCATTCCATATTAAAACAATACTGGGGCTTTGATTCTTTTCGACCCCTGCAGGAAGATATTATCCAATCTGTATTAGCCGGGAAAGATACACTGGCCTTACTGCCAACCGGCGGTGGCAAATCAGTTTGTTACCAGGTGCCGGCGATGGTAACAGAAGGAACCTGCTTGGTTATTTCCCCTTTGATCGCCTTAATGAAAGACCAGGTGGAGAACCTGCGAAAAAAAGGAATTACTGCCTATTCTATCTTCTCAGGTATGACCAGGAAAGAAGTGATCAATGTATTGAAGGTGGTAACAGAAAGTAATTGTAAGTTTTTATACGTTTCGCCGGAGCGATTAGAAACAAACCTGTTCAAGGAATATTTACCCGGTATGGGTATCAGTCTCATTGCAGTGGATGAGGCGCATTGTATTTCTCAATGGGGCTACGATTTCCGCCCTCCCTATTTACGTATCGCCGCTTTACGGGATGAGTTGCCGAATGTACCCGTTTTAGCCCTCACCGCTTCAGCCACTCCTGATGTACAAAAAGATATATGTGAAAAACTGGCCTTTCACAATGAACAAATATTCCGGCAATCCTTTGAACGACCCAATCTTTCTTACAGTGTTTTCAAAGTAGATTCCAAGATCCATAAGATCATTGAAATTCTGCAAAAAGTTCCCGGAACTGGTATTATTTATTGCCGGAGCCGCAAACGCACCAAAGAGATAAGTGAGCTGCTGCAGCTGCAGCATATTTCAGCTGATTATTACCATGCCGGTTTACCACAGGAAGAGCGGAGCCGTAAGCAGGAGCAATGGATCAATAATAAAATAAGGGTGATCGTTTGTACCAATGCTTTTGGAATGGGTATTGACAAACCCAATGTACGTTCCGTTATTCATGCTGATGTTCCGGATTGCTTAGAGAATTATTACCAGGAAGCCGGTCGTGCCGGCAGAGACGGCAAAACATCCTATGCGGTTTTACTATTTGATGAAAATGATTTGGCAGAACTGGAGCTATCTGCCTCGCAGCGTTTCCCCTCAATTGAAAATATCCGGGCTGTCTATCAATCGGTGGCCAATTACCTGCAATTACCCACCGGTGGTGGCGACGGGCAATACTACGATTTTGATATTGCTGATTTCCTGCGGAAATTCAAATTACAAAGTCATACAACTCTATATTCTTTAAAAGCACTGGAACAGGATGGCTGGATGGCTTTTAATGAACAAGTATTCTTGTCTTCTTCGGTGCGTTTTACTACGGATAAAAATTATTTGCACCAGTTTGAACAATCACATCCCGGTCTTGAGCCGTTGGTAAAAACGTTGCTGCGGGCTTATGAAGGGATTTATGACCAGCCGGTCCCTGTTTCAGAAAAATTTATTGCGGGTCTTCTGCGTAACGATGCAGCTGACGTAAAGAAACAACTACTGGAATTGCATCAATCCGGGGTGATCGATTACCAGCCGCAGAAAGATACGCCACAACTATTTTTATTGAAAGGCAGGATAAAAGCGGAAGATATCACTATCAATATGCTGGCTTTTAACCAGCGAAAAGAACGTTACCTGCAACGTGTTAAGGAGATCGTCAGGTATGTAAAGGAAACAACCGAATGCCGCAGCCGCATCATCGGTGTTTACTTTGGGGATGAGTATATAAAAACTTGCGG
>JAEUVP010000211.1 GCA_016786805.1 Chitinophagaceae bacterium
GCCCAAAAATTTTTGATTTTCCCGATTTAGCCGTATTATTGCAGCAGAAAGAGGCCGATAAGTATAGTTCTCCCAAGGCTCTGATATATCATTTACCTGCCGATTTCATTCAACATAAATTCAAACTTTTTTCTGTTTTCAAGTCTGGTGACCCTGCGTCGTGACTAACCTCAAGATTATTATATGTATGACATTCTGCAACTGAACGATATGCTCGTTCCTGAACTGCTGGACATAGCCGAGCAGTTAAAAATTCCCAACGCCAAGAAATTAGATAAACAAGGTCTCGTCTACAAGATCCTTGACAGCCAGGCCATTGCCGGTTCTAAAGGTGCCACTGCCAGCAATGATGGCAAGCGGAAACGCATCATCAAGACCAGCACCAGCACCGGCAGCGAAGAGGCTGAAGTAGAAAGTGGCGAGGAAGAGAAAGTGATCGTTAAAAAACCCAATATGCCTGTAAAAAAAGAAGACAAAGCTCCCCCGATCAAGAAAGCCCGTGCCAAGAAACACGAGGACAGGGAGCCCGAAGGCGACCAAAATAATCAACAGGCAGAACAACAACCGACTCAATCCGAAGCGCCGCCACCGGTAATGGTTAGTGAACCGGAACAACAATCGGCAGAAAATCCTTCCGGCGGTAATCTTCCGAATAAAGTATATCCCCAGCGCAGGGACCAACAATTCAATATTGAGTTTGATGGCGTGATACTGGGTGAAGGCGTACTGGAAATGATGCCTGATGGCTATGGTTTCCTCCGTTCTTCTGATTACAACTATTTATCATCACCGGATGATGTATATGTTTCCCCTTCCCAGATAAAATTGTTTGGATTAAAAACAGGTGATACCGTACATGGTGCGGTGCGTCCCCCGAAAGAAGGTGAAAAATATTTCGCTTTACTGAAAGTGGATACGATCAATAACAAGAGCCCGGAAGAAGTTCGTGACCGGGTACCTTTTGATTACCTCACACCCTTGTTCCCGTATGAAAAACTAAACCTGTTCACACAGCCTTCCGATTATTCAACCCGCATCATGGACCTGTTTACTCCCATTGGTAAAGGACAGCGGGGATTGATTGTGGCACAACCGAAGACTGGTAAAACGATGTTGCTGAAAGCAGTGGCCAATGCCATTGCAGCCAACCATCCTGAATGTTACCTGATGGTGGTGCTGGTGGATGAACGCCCGGAAGAGGTGACAGATATGGAACGCAGTATCAAAGGAGAAGTGATCGCCTCCACCTTTGATGAACCGGCAGAGAAACACGTTAAAGTATCTACGATAGCCTTACAAAAAGCAAAACGATTAGTAGAATGCGGACATGATGTGGTGATCCTGTTAGATTCGATCACCCGTTTGGCCCGTGCACACAATACGGTAGCCCCATCCAGTGGTAAAGTATTATCCGGTGGTGTGGAAGCGAATGCGATGCAGAAACCCAAACAATTCTTTGGTGCTGCCCGTAAAATAGAAGATGGTGGGTCTCTCACTATCATTGCTACCGCACTGGTGGATACTGGCAGTAAGATGGACGAGGTGATCTTTGAAGAATTCAAAGGAACCGGTAATATGGAATTACAACTGGACCGTCGCCTGGCTAATAAACGTATCTATCCTGCTATTGATCTTGTTGCTTCTTCTACCCGTCGTGATGACTTGTTACTCGACAGGGATGTGCTGCAACGAATGAACCTGCTCCGTGTTTATCTAACCGACATGAATGCAGAAGAGGCCATGCGGGAATTGCAGAACCGGATGAAAGGAACAAAGAACAATGAAGAGTTCCTGGCAAGTATGAATCGCTAATAATACCCCCAACCCCTGAAGGGGAGAAAGAAATATAAGCCACCAGTACTGGTGGCTTTTTTATTCATTTTCAAATTGACTAATTTTCCATTGGTTAATTAATCAGATGGCTGTTGAAAGAATACATATTGAAAAATTCCTGGCACTGGCGAAAGAACATCCTGTTATTGATGTCCGTTCACCGGGCGAATATAATCATGCACATATTCCCGGTGCTTATTCCATGCCTTTGTTCAGCGATGAAGAAAGAAAAGTAGTAGGCACCACTTATAAACAGCAAAGCCGGGAAAAAGCAATTAAGGTTGGTTTGGATTATTTCGGACCCAAGATGCGGAAGATGGTGGAGGAGGCGGAGGGAATTAGTAAAAAGGTATTGGGAATTGAGGAGGAACACTCCGGGAAACAGGTACAAATTCCCAATGCCAAAGTCCTGCTTATTTACTGCTGGCGGGGCGGCATGCGCAGCGGCGCTGTTTCCTGGTTATTGGATATGTATGGATTTAAAGTGTACACTCTGGCCGGTGGTTATAAAAGCTTCCGGAATTATATACTGGATACATTCAAACAATCCTTTCACTTCAATATCATTGGCGGCTATACCGGGTCGGGAAAAACAGAAACTTTAAAAGCATTACAGGAAAAAGGAGCTGCTGTTATTGATCTCGAAGGATTAGCGAACCACAAGGGATCTGCCTTTGGCAATATCGGGATGCCGAAACAACCCACGCAGGAAATGTTTGAGAACAGGTTAGGCTGTGAGCTACGAGCTATGAGCTACGAGCCTGCAACATCCAAAGCCCCCTTTAGGGGGTTGGGGGGCATATGGCTCGAAGACGAATCGCAGCGCATCGGCCTGGTCAATATTCCGCATGAACTCTGGAAAACCATGCGTCAATCACCTGTTTATTTTCTTGATATTCCGTTTGAAGAACGTTTAAAACATATCACGGAGGAATACGGGCAGCTGGATCAGCAAAAACTCATTGAAGCCATCGGCCGTATCAAAGAGAAACTGGGTGGCCTGAACGC
>JAEUVP010000018.1 GCA_016786805.1 Chitinophagaceae bacterium
CGGTTCTTCTTCTTCCGTGGTGCTCCGCGGTTTTAACTCCCTTTCATTAAGTAACCAACCTCTCTATGTAGTGGATGGCGTGGTAATGGACAACCAAACCATCAATGAAACCTCTGGCGGTGGTGGCGGTATTGGTCTTGCGTCAGACAGACCAAACCGGAACAATGACTACCAGAATCGTATTGCTGATATCAATCCGAATGATATTGAAACAGTAACTGTGTTGAAAGGCCCTGAAGCCACGGCCCTCTATGGCAGCCAGGCCAGTTCAGGCGCTATCCTGATCACTACCAAGAAAGCAAAATCCAACAAGCTGGCGATCCAGTATGATAACAGTTTTCGCTTTCAGAAAGTTACCCGTTGGCCCGAGACATTTGATGGTTACACCAGCGGTACTAACGGAGTAGCCAATAACAGTTTCTCCTATTATGGACCTAAATATGCAGAAGGAACCCAGTTGTATGACAATAAAAAGAATTTCTTCCGTACCAGTTTCTCGCAAACCCATAACCTGGGTATTGATTTTGGGTTTAAAAATTCAGTATTCCGTTTTTCTACCAGCTATTTTGACCAGAAAGGTGTAGTTCCGAATAATGATTTCAACAGGATCAATGTTCGTTTATCCAATACCACCAAGCTTTTTAAGAACAAGGTAGAGATAACTCCTTCCTTAGCGTTTATAAAGTCAAAGAACAACAAGGTACTCAGAAGTGCCGGTGGTTACCTGCTGAGTTTATTGAGCTGGCCGACCACGAATGATATCCGGAATTTCGAAAGCTCAATTGGAGATAAGTTAGATGTGTACGCAGGCTTATCAGCAAACGGAGAATTGGATAATCCTCTTTTCAATACCAAGAATAACCGCAGCTATGACGAAACAGACCGTTATACAGCCAGCCTGGGTATCAATATCAATCCTTTTGAATGGCTGACCTTATCAGGCCGTTTTGGATATGATACATATGATATGTTTGGCTACCAGTTTTACCATCCCCAATCCTGGTACCTTACAGCTGGCCAGGGCGGCACTTTGGATAATTACTGGAGAAAATACACCGGGTATAATCATACCATTACAGCAACAGCCAGGAAAAAAATCGGTAAAGACATTAATCTTCGCCTGATGGGCGGTACGATGTGGCAGGATTACAGAACAGAGATGTATGCTTCTTATGGAACAAATATTGTGGATTCTGTGTCCAGCAGTGCTGCGAACATCGTCGGTAATGGCAAAATGTATAAAAACGGGCAGATTGTTACGCCACAAGATCTAAAAAATATTTTAGGCGATTACATGGACAGTACAGTTACCCGTCCAAATACACGCCTGCGTTTGCTAAGAAATATTAATGGCTTACCGAATTTAAACCTGCTTCGCCAGATCGCTTATTTCGGAGAATTTGCAGTTAACTATAAGAACTATATTTTCCTTAGCTATACACACCGTTTTGAGCAGGCTTCCACTCTTCCCAAAAAGAATAGGAATTATAATTATCCCGGTGGTAGCCTGAGTATGATCTTAACGGATATATTCCCTGAACTGAAGAAGAATGGTATTCTGAATTACTGGAAACTGCGTACATCCTTAGCCGGTACGGCCCGTTTGAACAGTCCTTATTCCACCCAGTCTGTATTTGTAAATAATTTTGCGAGTGGTGGTGGGTTTTCCTATGGCTTTGTAAATGCAAATCCAGATTTGGGCCCGGAAAAACAAAAGACCTATGAATTAGGAACTGAATTCAGGTTAATGAAGAGCAGGCTGAACCTTGACATTACCTATTACAATACACTCAACAAAGGGCAGATCATTGAAAATTTCAGGTTGAGTTACGCAACAGGTTTTGTACTGAATACACAGAATGCAGCTACCACCCGCAACCAGGGTGTGGAGATTGCTATTGATTACAACCTGATGAAGAAAAAAGAATTCAACTGGGATATGCGCTTCAACTTTAACAGGATGTGGAATAAAGTGGAAGACATGCCAAAGAATGTAGCAGAATATTATATCGCTGATACCTGGCTCTATGGTAATGCAAGAGGCGGTCTTATATTGGGAGGCCCTACTACTTCCATCACTGCATTTGGCTATGCCCGCAATAACCAGGGAAAGATACTGATCAATCCGGCTAATGGATTACCAGTAGGTGATGGTGTGTTTACCATCAGAGGTAACAGGAACCCGGATTTCACACTGGGATGGAACAACTCTTTCCGCTGGAAGAACTGGAGACTGAACATGCTATGGGATCTGAAAGTCGGTGGCGATGTATTTAACGGCACCAATATGTACCTGACCCGGATCGGCAGAAGCCTGCTGACTGCAGACAGGGATAAGCCCAGGATCATTGAAGGTGTGTTGAATGATGGATTACAAAATAGCGCAACACCCACTGCAAATACAATCACCGTTATCCCAATGTACAATGATGCCTATTATACAAGTGGTGCTATGCCGGAAGAAGCCTTCATTGAAAAAGATGTGAACTGGTTCCGTCTGCGGGATCTTTCATTGAGTTATACGTTCCCAGAATCCTTTGTTAAAAGAATTGGCGCCTTCAAAAGCCTGGGTGCATTTGTTACTGCCAATGACCTGATCTTATTAACCAATTACAGCGGAGCTGACCCTGCTACGAATGGTAACACAGCCGGCAGTCGTGGTGTTGGCGGGTTTGGTTTTGACTACGGCACACTCCCAACCCCTATCAGTGTTAATATCGGTATCAGGGCTTCTTTCTAAATTTTTAAAATTATTAAAATGAAAAAGATCTTTTTTAACATATGTGCTTTATCGGCAGCAATAGTATTGCTGTTGAGTTCCTGCACCAAAAAAGTGGATGAGGCGTTTGCCAACCCAAATGCTGATGTCAGGGTTCCTGTGGAAACGTTATTACCGGGTATCATTGGAAACTTTGTGGGCAGTTCTGCCGCGGCAGGTAGTGCTTACGGAGTAGCCAATGATGGTTTATATGTAGGCCGTTACGTACAGTTTTGGGCTAATAGTGCCTCAGGTAACCAATATGATCAGATGGGTGGTGCTACCGGGGCCAGTGATGTGTTAGGCTCTGTCTGGGCCATGCATTATTTTGGCATGGGTGAGAACCTGAATAAGATGGTACTATGGGGTGCAGAGGAAAAGAAATGGGATTATGTGGGTGTGGGCTATGCTATCCGCGCCTGGAGCTGGCTTACCCTGACCAATATGTATGGTGAAGTGATCCTCCGTGAAGCCTTCAGACCTGACCAGTTGGTTTTTCCTTATGATGACCAGGCAGATGTTTATGAAGCTGTGAGAGCTAATTGCAGGCTTGCGCTGGAGTACCTTAGCAAAACTGGTGATGGCGTCAGCCAAGCTAACCTTGCAAAAGGCGATGCCTTTTTTTATAATGGAGATGTGGAGAAATGGAAAAAATTTGTGTACGCTACAATGGCCCGTTCATTTAATCACCTAACTAATAAAAGTTCTTATCAACCCGATTCGGTTATTTATTATTGCAACCTGTCCATTAACAGCAATGCTGATAACGCAGCTGCCAAATTTGAAGCTTCAGGTGTCTCTGGAAAGTTCAATTTTTATGGCCCTTTTCGTAGTAATGTTGGTGCCCTCCGTCAATCCCGTTTTGTTGTGAACCTGATGACAGGTTTAAATCCGATGTTTCTGGGTGTTGCTGATCCAAGAACACCATATTATTTGCGTGAAAACACAAATGGAACCTACAGGGGGATACGACCAAACAAAGGAACTGATGGACTATCCACTGCTGACCAGCCGCAGAATTTCTGGGGCGGGACTTTTGCAACAACAGCAGCACCGGCTAATGATGATAATGCAAGATATATTTTCAGAAACGGAGCTCCTTTCCCAATCATAACAGCTTCAGAAATTCAATTTATGAAAGCGGAGGCATTATGGAGGAAGAATGATAAACCCGGTGCATTAGCTGCTTA
>JAEUVP010000365.1 GCA_016786805.1 Chitinophagaceae bacterium
CTCTATCATTTGTATGGGAAAGACAACGTGGTGTTATTCTATACGGACCGCTACAAAGAACAACCCATGGTGGTGAAAGGTGCCGGTGCCGGTGCAGAAGTAACAGCCAGTGGTGTATTTGCTGATATCATGCGGGTGGCCAACCTGTAATTTAATTTAACAAATGAAACAAGTAACAATTCATTGTCCGGGTACAGTTGCCAACCTCGTTTGTGGTTTTGATATTTTAGGCATGGCATTGAAAGCACCGTACGATGTGATGGAAGTAAAATTGCTGGATGAATCCAAAGTGATCATTCATAACCGGGATACTTTTAATCTCCCCACTGACCCGGAAAAAAACGTGGCTGGTGTTGTTTTCCTGGCGGTGATGG
Source organism: Chitinophagaceae bacterium (assembly GCA_016786805.1). Lineage (GTDB taxonomy): Bacteria > Bacteroidota > Bacteroidia > Chitinophagales > Chitinophagaceae > CADEDV01. Next base: position 375 of record JAEUVP010000365.1, read on the forward strand.
AAAAGGTGGGAGGCAATATTGGTTTTGAAGTAACGATAGAGAAACATATCAAACCCGGAAGTGGTTTGGGATCCAGTGCGGCCAGTGCTGCTGGGGCAGCCGTAGCCGCTAATCATTTACTGGGAAATATTTTCTCAACCGATGAACTGGTGCAATTGGCCATGTGGGGTGAAAAATTAGCATCCGGCGTGAAGCATGCCGATAATATAACTCCCTGTATCATGGGCGGAGTTACCCTGATACGTTCCATCCATCCATTGGATATTGTTCCTTTAGCAGCACCTGATCTTTTTGTAACGGTGGTTCACCCGCAGATTGAAGTAAGAACCTCTGATGCAAGGCAGATACTCAAAGAAAAAGTGTTGCTGAAAGATGCGATCAGGCAATGGGGAAATATTGCAGGTCTTGTCACCGGTTTTATCAGGAACGATCATGAACTTATCGGACGTTCCTTAGAAGATGTGATCATTGAACCTGTCCGCAGCATCCTGATTCCCGGCTTTGATGAAGTGAAATTAAAATGTAAAGAGGCCGGTGCACTGGGAGGTGGTATTTCCGGCTCAGGCCCTTCAATTTTTATGCTGAGTAAAGAAGAAGCAACAGCTAAAAAAGTAGAAGCAGTAATGCAAGCTATTTATACAAGAATAGGGATTGAGTATAATACCTATGTGACAACCATCAATAAAAATGGGGTAGAAGTTATTGGCTAAGCCAAACCTGATGAAAAAAAATGATTTTTATTAACTAAAAGAATAAGTTATCCGCCTTTGGCGGAGACAAGAGTATGAATTATTATAGTACAAACAGGCAATCACCAATCGTTGGATTCAAAGAAGCCAGCATCAAAGGGCAGGCACCGGATAAAGGTTTGTATTTCCCGGAAACGCTGCCACAACTGGATAAAGAATTTATCAGGAGTATTGAAAATTATTCCAACGAAGAAATTGCTTTTCGTGTCATCAAACCCTATGTCGGGAAGGAGATTCCGGAAGAGAAATTGTTCCGGATCGTTAGCGAGACAGTGAATTTCCCGATTCCATTAGTACGCATTAGTGAATCGATTTCTTCACTTGAATTATTTCATGGCCCCACGCTGGCATTTAAGGATATCGGTGCCAGGTTCATGAGCCGCTGCCTGGGCTATTTCTTAAAAGACAACAGCAAAAAAGTTACTGTATTGGTAGCTACTTCCGGCGATACCGGTGGTGCAGTCGCCAATGGATTTTATGAGGTGGAAGGAGTGGAGGTGGTCATATTGTATCCTTCCGGTAAAGTAAGCCCGGTACAGGAAAAGCAACTTACTACCCTGGGAAAAAATATTCATGCCCTGGAAGTGGAAGGAACTTTTGACGATTGCCAGCAACTGGTGAAAGCAGCCTTCATGGATGTTGAGTTGAACCGGCAGTTATTCCTTACTTCCGCCAATTCCATTAATGTGGCCCGCTGGCTGCCGCAACAATTCTATTATTTCTTTGCGTACAAGCAATGGCTCCATAATTTCCCTTTAGAATATAGGGGCCCGGTTATATCCGTGCCCAGCGGCAATTTTGGAAATATCTGTGCAGGCTTACTGGCTATGCAAACAGGTTTACCGGTGGAGCATTTTATCGCCGCCTGCAATGCCAACGATATAGTGAGTGAATACTTGGAAACACAAAACCTGGAACCAAGGCAGGCCGTTCCGACACTGAGTAATGCTATGGATGTGGGTAACCCCAGCAATTTTGTCCGCATACTGGAAATCTTTAATCACAAGTTCCCTGAATTGAAGAGTAAATTATCCTCCTGTACTATATCTGATACAGAAACAACAGCAACGATCCGGGAAGTGTACCAGCAGTATAATTATGTATTGGATCCGCACGGCGCTGTGGGGTATCTTGCTTTACAACGTTATTTACAACAGCATCCGGGGCAAAAAGGGATGGTGCTGGAAACAGCACACCCGGTCAAGTTCCCGGAGGCTGTAGAAAATGGTATCGGCAGACCCATTGAAATTCCAGCAGCTGTACAATCAATTATGAACAAAGAAAAGAGAAGTGTATTGATAAAAGCAGATTTCAAACAATTAAAAGAATACCTGGTAAAATAAGCAAACCTTCATTTCTCAGCAGGCAAAACAGAAGGATATTTCCTTAGCTTATATTTGTACATTGGAATTTGTGTATGCATACGCTTGAACCCTTTTATAACTGGCGCCACATTTATGTGAGTGAAGAAGACCAACGGTCGCCATTCTCCGGCCGGCAGTATTCTGAATTTGAATTTTCCCAAACCGTTTATAATTACTATATCCACCCGCAATGGGATGATTTTGGCAGCCGCACCCTTTACCTGAAAGTGCTGATGGCTGACTATGAAGAACGTTATGCTATTATTGAACTGATCGGGGAGTGGAATGATGCGGTAGAAAATGATATCATGGAATTGAAACGGGAGGTACTGGAGAAATTCATGTACGAGGGCATCAATAAATTTATCCTGGTAGGGGAGAACGTACTCAATTATCACAGTGATGGCCGGGATTATTATGAAGAGCTCTATGAAGAATTATCCGATGAGAATGGCTGGGCCGTCTGTTTAAACATGCCGGAACAAACCCAGTACGACTTTAAACATGCCAAACTGAACAGGTATATTGAATTAATGGAACTGGAAAATTGGCGAACCTATAAGCCATTTCACCTGTTTAAGAAAATAGATAACGAGTTGACAGCACGTCTTACTAACTAATAAGAAGAGACGGTTTCAACCCTGATTTTTATCATTTAAAACTTTTCACCGTTTTTGGTCACCGGACACTATTTTTGCAGAAATCTGATTTCTCCTTCTAAGAATATTGCTTATGAAATGGTCTGAAATGTTCACTTCTTCGATTGGTAAAAAGCTGGTGATGGCGCTGACGGGTTTGTTTCTGATAATTTTTCTGGTTGTACACGCAGGTATCAATGCCTGTATCTGGGCCAATGATAGTGGCGAAATGTTTAACAAAGCCGCCCATTTCATGGGAAGCACAGTTGTTATCCGAATCGCAGAGATTGGCCTTTTCCTTGGCATCTTCCTGCATATTATCCAAGGACTCATCCTTGAATTCCAGAATCGCAGCAAGCGGAAACAGGGATATGCGGTTCCTATGGGCAATAAAGGCAGTAAATGGTACAGCCGCAGCATGGGTTTATTAGGTACTATCCTTTTATTATTCTTCATCCTCCATTGGTGGCATTTCTGGGTGCCGGCACGTTTTATTGGCCACGAGGAATTAACTGAATTGGAGATCAACGGCGTGCATATGCATAATATGTACAACCTGATGCAATATACTTTCCAGGAATTGTGGGTGGTAATTGCCTATGTCTTTGCCTGCTTCTCTTTATGCTGGCATTTGATACATGGCTTTCAAAGCGCATTCCGTACGGTGGGTGTCAGTAATTCAAAGTATGTAAGCCTTGTTCAAAATGTGGGTATCGGTTATTCAATTATTATTTCCCTGGCTTTTGCGATGATGCCGGTAAGTATGTATTTGGGATGGGTGTAGGTGGTAAAATTGAAATACGAAATTGAAAGATCAAATAAATCATTATATCAAAGTAATCAGAGGTTATGCTTGATTCAAAAATTCCTGCCGGACCGTTAGAACAGAAATGGGTGGATTATAAGGGACATGTGAAACTGGTGAACCCGGCCAATAAACGCAAACTGGAAGTGATCGTGGTAGGTACCGGCCTGGCCGGGGCTTCAGCTGCTGCCGCACTCGGTGAACTGGGCTATAAAGTGAAAGCGTTTTGTTTCCAGGATTCTCCCCGCCGTGCACACTCGATCGCTGCACAGGGAGGTATCAATGCAGCTAAGAATTACCAGAATGATGGTGACTCAGTATTCCGTTTGTTTTATGATACCGTAAAAGGTGGTGACTATCGTGCAAGAGAGGCGAATGTACACCGGCTTGCAGAAGTGAGTGTAAATATTATTGACCAGTGTGTGGCGCAGGGTGTTCCTTTTGCCAGGGAATATGGCGGCTTGTTGAATAACCGTTCTTTTGGCGGTACACAGGTGAAAAGAACTTTTTATGCAGCCGGGCAAACCGGTCAGCAATTATTGATAGGCGCTTACCAGGCTATGGAAAGACAAGTAGCATTAGGTAACGTGGAAATGTTCAGCCGACATGAAATGCTTGATGTGGTGATGGTGGATGGGAAAGCAAGAGGTATCATTTGCCGTAACCTGGTGAATGGTGAACTGGAAAGACACTTTGGTCACGCCGTGTTATTGTGCACCGGTGGATATGGTAATGTATTCTATCTTTCTACCAATGCCATGGGAAGTAATGTGACTGCTGCCTGGAAAGCACACAAGAAAGGAGCTTTCTTTGGTAATCCCTGCTTCACACAGATTCATCCTACCTGTATCCCTGTTTCCGGTGATCACCAGTCTAAATTGACATTAATGTCAGAGTCATTAAGAAATGACGGACGTATCTGGGTGCCGAAGAAAAAAGATGATACCCGCAAAGCCAACGATATTCCTGAAGAAGAAAGAGATTATTACCTCGAAAGACGATACCCTGCCTTTGGTAACCTGGTGCCGAGAGACGTGGCCTCAAGAGCAGCTAAAGAAAGATGTGATGCCGGGTATGGTGTAGGTACCACCAAACAAGCTGTTTACCTCGATTTCAAATACAACCTGATCAACAAATACGGCAAAACAGAAGCTGGTAAATTAGGCATTGAAAACCCTGATACCGAAACCCTCATCCGGCTTGGTAAGGAAGTGGTGAAAGAGGAATATGGTAACCTCTTTGATATGTATGAGAAGATCACCGGTGAAAATCCTTACGAAGTACCGATGCGGATATACCCGGCGGTACACTACACTATGGGTGGTCTTTGGGTGGATTATGAACTGATGACGAATGTGAAAGGTTTGTACTGTCTTGGTGAAGCCAATTTCAGTGATCATGGTGCTAATCGCCTTGGTGCTTCTGCATTGATGCAGGGACTGGCAGACGGTTATTTTGTGATTCCTTACACTATTGGTAATTATTTGGCGGATGAGATTGCCACCAAACCGATCCCAACTACACACGAAGCATTTGTGCAAACAGAGAAAGCTGTGGCTGACCGTATCAATACCCTGATGAATATTAAAGGGAAACAAACAGTGGAGAGTTTCCACAAGCGTCTCGGCAAGATCATGTGGGAGAAATGTGGTATGGCAAGAAATGCACAGGGCCTGCAGGAAGCAATTACGGAGATACAACAACTGAAAAAAGAATTCTGGAGTGATGTAAGGATACCGGGTGGTATCGCTGAAATGAACCCGGAACTGGATAAGGCGGGTCGTGTGGCAGATTTTATTGAGCTGGGTGAATTGATGTGCAAGGATGCACTGAACCGCAATGAAAGCTGCGGTGGTCACTTCCGCGAAGAAAGCCAGACTGAAGAAGGGGAAGCAAAAAGAGACGATGTGAACTTTGCGTATGTGGCAGCCTGGGAATATAAAGGAGAAAGCAACTGGGAATTGCACAAAGAGAACCTGGAATTTGAAGTGGCGAAACCAACACAACGGTCGTACAAATAAAATTTTTATAACGAACAATATTTATTGCGTTATGGAGCACTACATGATGAATCTTACGCTGAAAGTCTGGAGACAAAAAAATGCGAATGACAAAGGTGGTTTTGAGTCGTACCCGGTAAAGAATATCTCTTCGGAAATGTCTTTCCTGGAAATGATCGATGTGTTGAATGAAGAGCTGATCCGGGACGGAAAGGACCCGATCGCTTTTGACCATGACTGCCGTGAAGGTATCTGTGGTGCCTGCTCCATGTATATCAATGGCCGTCCGCATGGACCCTGGGAACAGAACACTACCTGCCAGCTGCACATGAGGGCTTATAAAGATGGAGACACTATCACCATCGAACCCTGGAGAGCCAATGCTTTCCCCGTTATTAAGGACCTGGTAGTGGATCGTTCTGCATTTGACCGTATTATCCAGGCCGGAGGTTATATTTCAGTCAACACGGGTAATGCCGTGGATGCCAATGCAATGCCTGTTGAAAAAGATAAGGCAGATGCCGCTTTTGCAGCAGCGGCCTGTATTGGTTGTGGTGCCTGCGTAGCGGCATGTAAAAACTCTTCCGCCTTATTATTTGTCTCCGCAAAAGTTTCCCATTTAGCTTTATTACCACAGGGTTCACCAGAGCGGAAATCAAGGGCGTTGAACATGGTGGCACAGATGGATAAAGAAGGGTTTGGTGCCTGTACCAACACCGGTGCCTGTGAAGCCGTTTGTCCCAAGGGAATTTCCATTACCAACATTGCAAGATTGAATGCTGAGTTCAGCCTCGCTGCACTGGTATCACAATGATAAATAACTAGGTGATGTGTAAGCCCTCCATCAAAGAGGGCTTTTTAATTTTATTCCAGGCAGGAGCTTATCGAATAAGCAATACTGTCCCTTTTCGCTGGATCGATCTTCCTGTATCATCAATAGCATTGAATATCCATACATATAAGGACGTTTGCTGTTCTTTACCATTAATTTTTCCGTTCCATCCCTCCCCACGATTACTGGTTGAATATACTTTTTCGCCCCATCGGTTATAGATGGAGAATTCTTTAAGCTGGGTTGTTAACGGGTAAAAGGGCTTTAGCATATCGTTTTTGCCATCACTATTGGGGGTAAATCCTGTTGGTACATATATATCTGTAGGGTCAATGATTGTGATCTTCACAAAGCCTTCGGTCTTACAGCCAGCTGAATCGGTTGCTACCACTTTATAAATAATATCACTAAGCGGAGTGGCAACCGGGCTGGGACTGTTTGGATCATTTAAACCACTGGGAGGCGACCATTGATAAGAAATAGCAGGCCCGCTGGTCACCAGGTGAACACTCTGGCCTGCGAAAATGGTTTGGTCCGTTGGAATATTGATGGTGAAGGATCCCAATGTAATAGTATCGGTGACAGAACTGCTGCGGCAGGCATTAGCTGAAGTTAGGGTTAATGTAACAGGATAATTACCGGGTTGACTATACACATGGACAGGGTGAATATCAGTTGAGAGATTACCATCACCGAAATTCCAGGTAAAAAGGTCCCCGGGCCGCACAGGATTATTGTTGGTGAAACGGACATATCCTGAATCACAGACCCGCAAATGGTCAAAGAACAATTCCATATTTGAAGTGTCTGCTTTTACAATGCGGGAACGTACAATCTCCTCACACCCGGCAGAAGAACGGATGCGTAGTTTAACGGAATAGGCCTGGTTGGAGGGATTGAATGTGTGAACAGGATTCTGCTGGTTAGAAGTATTCCCATCGCCAAAATCCCATGACCAGGACAGTACACCACTCAAGGTGGAAAAAGCATTGAAACGGACAATACCTGCACAACTATCGAGAATACTGTATATAAATCCATTGTTTGGATCAATGGCGGCATCGTTGATGAAATTGGGAGATCCCAATTGCCCGGCACCAGGTGCAATGTCAATATTATTGAGCCGGAAATTACATCCAGCACCTTTTACATCCGGGTTATTGATACTGCTCATTAATCCTCCCTGCCTGATAAGATATATTTTCTCATCGGGAGCCAGTTGAATACCATAAAAACTGGTAGTTGATAAAATGCTGTCTCTTGATGCCGTGATAGCAGCTATGGTTGGCAGCCTTGATTCGATCTGGTCAATTTTGTTTTCAAAGGGTCTCAACAGGTAAAGTAATTGCGAATTCGGCGAGTATTCACAATTGGTATAAAGAGCATTACCCGGGTTGAATGTTCTTGCATTGCTGATGATACCCGATGAATTATCAAAATCGAATAACTGGATAAAATTAGGATATACTTCCGGCGGGTCTATCAATGGGAAATGAACCTGGCAAAGTTGTTGTCCGTCAGGGCTCACTTTCATAAACCCGGTATTTGTCAAAATAGATTGGTTCATTACCAGGCCGCTAGCAGAGACTACCGGTGAAGTAGTAAGTCCGTTGCAACTGATAAGCCAGGACCGGAAAACATTGGAGTTATTATCATTAGTAATGAGCCAAACATCTGTACCATTCCTGTGCCTTGCTGCTGTTAAACGTTCAGTACAGGATGGCCAGAGTAAACTGCGTTTTACAATTACTTCACCATTACCGTTGTCTCTTTTTATATTGACAATAGAGTAACAGTAACCCGTAGCAAAACTATTTTCAATGGCGTCTGCTGTAAAAACATAATAGATACTATCATTTCCCGGTACGGGAACAATAATACTGGACTGGCAGGCCGAAATATTGCCGCCAATATTGTTCCCGTTCAGCATCACCTGGTGTTGTTTATTATAAATATCAACACCATTGGTATAGAAAAGCAGGTCTCCGTTTTTATCAGAAATAGCAGAAGATCCCTCATCGGCTAACATCTGGCTGTTTGGCAGGACAGAGGGAACAGGCTGACCCGCAATTGCATTAAAATTCAGGGCAGCTCTTCCACCAAAAAACCAGTTATTGTTTTGCTGAGCCAAACTTGACTGGAAAAAAAACGAAAAAAGAATATAAAATATAATCGCCCGGAATCTCAATTAGAAGGGTAGTTTATGCCTTGAATAAAGACAGTTACGTAATAAAGTTGCTGCTTTTCCCGCAAATTAACAGGCAGGGAAAACTTTTAGGCAATAAAAAGACCGAATTTTACGATTTTGAGTAAAACCTGCTGCTTTTGAGTGGTTTGTACAGAATATCAATCTTATTGTTGCTCATCCAATTATCCTTGTGGAGCCAGGCCCAGCTTCCCGGGCAGGCACCTGTGTCCAATCTCCGGCAGAAAACGTTTCCAATAAAGGCTGACAGCCTGAAGATCGATTCGCTCAGTACGATCCCTAATACAATTGAAATAAAAGATATTCCGGCTGCTGATTACCGGTTCGATTTCATCAATAGTATGCTGTACTGGATCAAAAAACCGGTCAGGGAAACGATCACCATCACTTATCGTGTCTTCCCATACAAGCTTAACCCTGTGGCTCAGCGGATGAACTATGACAGTGTGATGAATAATTTTTATGTGAAACCCTATGAGTTCAATGATGGGTATAATGAGCAGCAAAGAGGCATGTTCAACTTCGGCTCCATTAAAGCCGAGGGAAGCTTTGGCCGGCAGATCGGGTTTGGTAACAGCCAGGATGCGGTGTTGAATTCAACGCTTAATTTGCAGCTGAGTGGTATGTTGGGTGATAGTATCGAGATACAGGCTGCGATCACTGATAATAATATCCCGATACAGCCGGATGGGAATACCCAACAGCTGAATGAATTTGACCAGGTCTTTCTGCAATTCAAAAAGAAGAACTGGCAACTGAATCTTGGTGACCTGGAATTAAGGCAGAACCAAAGTTATTTCCTGAATTTTTATAAACGCCTTCAGGGAATTTCTTTTCAAACCAATAATCGTGTAGCAAAGAATATTACTTCCAATACATTGGTAAGTGGTTCCATTGCCAAAGGTAAATTCACCCGCAATGTATTCCAGGGGCTGGAAGGCAACCAGGGGCCTTACCGGCTGACCGGTGCCAACAATGAATTCTTTTTCATCATTCTTGCCAATACGGAACGGGTCTTTTTAGACGGAGTATTGCTACAGCGGGGAGAAGACCAGGATTATGTGATCAATTATAATACGGCCGAGCTGACCTTTACTCCCAAACGAATGATCACTAAGGACAGCAGGATACAGGTAGAATTTGAATATGCAGAAAGAAGTTATCTTAATGCTAATCTTTACCTGGCACAGGAGTTTGAATTTAATAAACGGTTGAAGCTGAGAGTTGGGGCCTTTAATAATGGGGATGCCCGTAATTCACAGATCAATCAATTGCTGGATGATCCGCAGAAACAGTTTCTTTCCAATATCGGTGACAGTATACAGAAAGCTTTTTATTCTTCTGCTGTGCTGGATACATTTGCAGCAGGTAAAGTGTTGTACGAAAAGATCTATGTGGGTCTTGATTCATTCTACCAGTATTCAACCAATCCGGCATTGGCCAAGTACAGTCTTTCTTTTATTGATGTGGGAGACGGGAAAGGGAATTATATAACAGATTTCAACGGGGCCAACGGGAAAGTATATAAATATGTGCCGCCAGTTGGTACAATCAGGCAAGGAAAATATGAACCCATTATCATACTTGTCACTCCCAAGAAACAGCAACTGGTCAATATGGGTGTTGACTATATCGTCAATAAGAACACCCTCCTGAAAGCAGAAGTGGCAACCAGCAGTTATGATGTGAATACATTCTCCAAGAATGATGATGGTGATGACCGGGGATTTGCTGCGAAGTTTCAATTGACGAATAGCAAACAGGTATCGGTTAAAAATAAACTGCAACTGAATACAGCTCTGGATTACGAATTTGTACAGAATAAATTTAAACCCCTGGAACGTTTACGGACCGTAGAATTTTCCCGTGACTGGGGTCTGCCATTAGTGCCTTCACTGGCTACGGAAAATATCATACGTGCAACTGCAGGGTTGCGGGATAATAAAGATCATTCGCTGAGTTACCAGTTTGTGAATTACCACCGGAGTGATAACTATAATGGATTTCAGAATTCAGTAAAGCATGGCGCCAGGTGGAAAGGGTGGCAGTTCAATAACGAATTCGTGGCTACCAGTTTCAACAGTGCCAATGACAAAGGTTTATTCCTCCGGCCGGTGATCGATATGAGTAAGGAGATGAAACAACTGAATAACTGGAAACTGGGTTTCCGGTACGCCCTGGAACAAAATACGGCCCGGTATAAAACAACAGATACATTGACGCCATTAGCTTTTTCGTTTGACAGCTATTCGGTGTATTTAAAATCGAACGAACAAAAGAAGAACAAGTATGGTATTACTTTTTTTACCCGTTCAGATAAATACCAGGTAAGTAAAGATTTTGTTCGTGGCGACAGGAGTTTGAACCTGAATTTGCAAACAGAGCTGTTGGCTAATCCCAAACGACAACTATACCTGAATACTACTTTCCGGAAACTGAAAGTATATAACGCAACCGTATCTAAACAACAGGAAGATGAGACGATCCTGGGAAGAGCTGAATATAATATGACCGAATGGAAGGGATTCATTACCGGCAATATGCTGTATGAAGTAGGAGCAGGGCAGGAGCAGCGGAGGGATTTTGCTTACCTGGAAGTACCGGCTGGAACCGGGCAATATGCATGGATAGATTATAATAACGATGGTGTGCAGCAATTAAATGAATTTGAACTGGCTGCTTTTGCGGACCAGGCTAAGTTCATCCGCATCTTTACACCCACGAATGAATTCATCAAAGCCAATTATATCACTTTCAACTATCGGTTTGATATCAGCCCGAGGGTATTACTAAATAAACCAGGACTCAAAGGGATTAAAAAATTCGTATCCAAACTGAACCTGCTGACCTCTTTGCAGATCAATAAGAAATCATTATCGAAAGGGAATTTTGAATTCAACCCCTTCAAATATGCCGTGGATGATACAGCCCTGATCACCTTAAATACAGCGATCCTGAATACACTTTCTTTTAACCGGTTCAGCAGCAAATGGGGAGTTGACTTTACCAACCGGAGAGATAACAGTAAATCATTGCTGACCTATGGATATGAAAGCCGAAAACTGAACGACTGGCTGGTCAAATTCCGCTGGAATATCAGCAGGGCTTTATCGCTTACAGTGAATGGTAAGAAAGGATTGAATGCCTTGTACACACCACAATTCAATAACAGGAATTACCAGTTGGATATTTATAATGCTGAACCTAACCTTACGTATATCCGGGGTACTTCATTCCGGGTACTTACGGGTTATAAATTTGAGACGAAGACGAACCTGCCTTTGTACGGGGGAGAGAAATCAACATCTCATTCACTGAACCTGGAATCAAAGTATAATATTTTGCAGAGCAGTTCTGTTACCGGCAAATTCACGTTTAATAATATTAATTACAAATCCCCGGCGAATACGACAGTCAGTTATATCATGCTGGATGGGCTATTACCGGGTAAGAACTATCTCTGGTCATTGAGTTTTACCAAGCGTTTGTTAAACAACCTGGAGCTGACCATGCAGTATGACGGAAGAAAACCAGGTACTTCAAGAACCGTACATATCGGAAGAGCATCGATTACTGCTTTATTTTAGCAGGGCAAAGATCCAGTATCTAGTATCTGGTATCCGGGGTCTATACATTAAACCGGAAGTGCATTACATCACCGTCTTTCACCACATATTCCTTTCCTTCAATTCTAAGTTTACCCACTTCACGGCAGGCAGCTTCTGATCCGTATTTTACAAAATCGTCGTAAGCGATCACTTCGGCTTTGATAAAGCCCTTTTCAAAATCGGTATGTATCACACCGGCAGCCTGCGGGGCTTTCCATCCTTCATGGATGGTCCAGGCTCTTACTTCCTGTACCCCGGCTGTGAAATAGGTATATAAGTTGAGTAGTTTGTAGGCAGAATGGATCAGCCTGTCCAGTGCAGGCTCTGTCATTTTATATTCTTCCATGAACAACTGCCGGTCATCCGGGTTTTCCATCTCAGCAATTTGTGCTTCGATGTTGTTATTCATAATAATGACTTCAGCCTTTTCATTTTTGACAGCTTCTTTTAATTGCTCAGAATATTGATTGCCGGTATGCATAGATGCTTCGTCCACATTGGCAACATACAGCACCGGTTTATCGGTAAGTAAGAAAAGATCGGCGATAGCTGTTTTTTCTTCTTTGTCTAAATCCAGTTCACGGATACTTTTGCCTTTTTCCAGGTGCTCTTTACATCTTACCAGTACTTCCAGTTCGGCTTTGTATTTCGGGTCAAGCTTAATTTGCTTTTCGGTCTTCTGAATTTTCTTCTCCACACTGTCAAGATCTTTTAACTGAAGTTCCGTGTCAATGATCTCTTTATCACTCACAGGATTGATAGCTCCCTCATCTCTCAGGATATTCTCATCTTCAAAACACCGGATCACATGGATAATAGCATCCACTTCCCGGATATTACCGAGGAATTTATTCCCCAGGCCTTCCCCTTTACTGGCACCACGAACAAGGCCGGCAATATCCACGATCTCGATCTGTGTGGGCACAATGCGGTTGGGTTGCACCAGTTCAGCCAGCTTGTTCATCCGCGGATCAGGTACATCCACCAACCCGACGTTAGGGTCAATAGTGCAGAAGCGATAGTTGCTGGCCTGGGCCTTGGCACTATTACTAACCGCATTGAACAAAGTTGATTTTCCTACATTGGGTAATCCCACAATTCCTGCTTGTAAAGCCATATTACTGTTTTTCGAGGCGCAAAGATAGGTGAAAACAGGTTTTTAAAAGGTAGTAGAGTTGCTTTGCTTAAAGTGCTTAACTTCAAACCATAAACAATAAACCTCAATCAATTTTATGGCATTGACCCGTATCTGGTCCGCCTTCATTATCATTGCGATTGCAGTGGCCGGGTTTAAGTTCCTGGCCGTGGATGGTGATCAGCAGATATTTACCCAGATGGTGATCGGCAAGAATGGTGATTCCGTGAAGGTAAAAGAAACAGAAGCCGTACATGCAGATCCTGTATTACTGCGATCCCTGGACACCCTGGCAAGGGTAAAGGAAGGCAAATTAGTGTACAAAAAAGAAGGCAATAAGATCGTGGCAGTAAAACCACAAAAGGTCAATGGTATTATTGAGACCTGTAAAGATGCCGTCAATCTCTGTATTGGCCTGATTGGCATTATGGCCTTATTCATGGGGTTTATGAGTATAGCGGAAAAAGCAGGCGGTATTCGTTTCTTATCCCGTATCATCGGCCCATTCTTTTCAAAAATATTTCCCGATGTACCCAAAGAGCATCCTGCTCACGGCCATATGATGATGAATTT
>JAEUVP010000389.1 GCA_016786805.1 Chitinophagaceae bacterium
TGCTCTTAGGAGCAACACTATTGCTCCTTTTTATTTTCCAGAGTACCCGCAATCAAAAGAGTATCATTATTATCTGCCTGCTTTTTACTGCCCTGTTTCTTATTCGTATCTCCCCTCAGAATAATCAATATGCCGGCAACAAACTATTTGGAAGCAAAAAAAACTCTTCTTCAGGTATGCAGGTTCTGCCGGAAAAGGGTGCTATTGATCCAAGAAAAGAAATCGCTAAAAAATATCTTGACAGCCTGGCCTCTATTAAAAATGCTGCTGTCATAAAAAAAGAAAACAGCATAGCAGGAGAAAGCATCAGCCTAACCGTTGTTACTAAACCAACCTTACCCAAAGCCAATATTCACAGCGAGCCTTACCAGCGAAAAAAAGATTCGACCCAACTCCAAAAACAACTCATAGCCTTTGCTGAAAAAAATATCAACACTAAACTGCCCGATACTATTAAACAGGGAGCAAGATCAAAGCCGGGAAAATTGGTTGCGCTGGAACAAACAATAATCTATTTTAAAAAACATCCTGCACAACTAATAACAGGAACAGGCATCGGGAATTTTTCTTCCCGGCTGGCCTTTAGGGCAACAGGTTTACAAATTGCAGGCGGCTACCCAAAGCAATACACTTATACAAATCCTGCTTTTCTTTCTAACCACCTGGCGCTGCATCTTAGTTACTTTAGCGGTGACGCCGAAAAACACTCCCTTATCAACAGTCCTGATTCTGTTGCTGATCAGCTGCTATCAGAATATGGTATAGCCGGCATCTTGTCATTCATTCTACTTTATTTCCTATTCTTTTTCAAAATAGCTGCTAAAAAAAGGCCTGGCCTTCCCCTGTTATTCTTTATCGGTGGTTGCCTGCTGGTTGGTTATTGGTTTGAGCAACTATCTGTGATGATACTATTTGAACTATTAATGCTAATGCACAAAAAGGAGCTTAAAGAAACTGTACCTGATGAACAGTAATAAAATTACCATACTGATGCCTGCCTACAATACAGCTACCTATATTGGAGAGGCCATCAGTTCCGTCTTAGCGCAGGATTTTGAAACATTTGAATTATTGATCATTGATGATGGTTCAACAGACGAAACAATTAATATCATCAGAAGCTATGTTGATAATCGCATCCGTATTATCCGGCAGGAGCACAGCGGAATTTCTGTAGCTCTTAACAGGGGTTTACAGGAGGCCAACACAAACTATATTGCCCGCTTTGATGCAGATGATATTTGCTTGCCGGGTCGCCTGAGAAAACAATATGACTTTCTTGAAAAAAATCCCGGCCATGTCATTTGCGGTGGTGAGGCCAAATATATCTCAGAAGACGGAGAATATCTTTTTGACTTTAAATGCCCTGCATACAGTCATGAAGAACTGCTGGTTATTATCAAACAAACCTGTCCTTTCATTCACTCCGCTGTTATGTACCGTAAAGAAGCTGTACTGAAGGCAGGTGGCTATTGTGCTCATGCATATAATTTTGAAGATCACATATTATGGATAAGATTAGCCAGCCAGGGAAAGTTTTGCAACCTGCAGGAACAACTGATCAAAGTCCGTTTTAATCCCTCCTCGGCTACCATTGATGAAAAATGGTGCAGTAAAGAGTTCAACTCATTAAAAAGAAAAATCCTCGGGCAGGGATATGCTTCCGCTGAAGACGGAGAAAGACTAAAGCTTCTGGTTCAAACTCAGCAAACAAAAGATATTAAAGAAGGAGCCTACCATGCCTTGTGCGGAAAAAAATTCCTCGTCAATAATCATCAGCCAGCAAGGGCCCGGGGGCAATTTTCAAGGGCTATCAAACTACACCCTGCAAAATGGGAAAACTATGTATTGTACCTGTTAAGTTATTTTCCTGAATCCCTTATTCAATGGTTATACCGGAAAACAAAAACACAATCCTGAACCTATGAGAGTCGCACTGATTACAAGATCAACGTTGTTTACTACCCGTGGTGGGGATACGATACAGCTGTTAGAAACAAACACTCACCTCAACAAGTCAGGCATTCATTCAGAGATCATATTAGCCCACCAAAAGCCAGATTACAAGCAATACGACCTGTTGCATTTTTTTAATATAACAAGGCCCGCGGATATACTCCGGCATATCGAAAAATCTGATACACCCTATGTGCTGTCTCCTATCTGGATCGATTATACCGAATATGATAAATTTCACCGCAAAGGCTGGACAGCGTCTTTCTTCAAACTCTTCCCGGCGGAAAAAAATGAATACCTGAAAACCATTGCTAGAGGATTGGCAGGTAAAGACATTCTACCCGGAATTACATTTTTGACAAAAGGGCAACAAAAATCAATTACAGCGATTTTAAAAAAATGTTCTGCATTACTAACCGGAAGCGAAGAAGAATACCAGGTAATAAAAAATAAATTCGGGGCGGTTCAACTGCAAAGAACTATTCCATTGGGTATTGACCCGCTTCGTTTCAAAACAAATGAAACTATTTCAAAAGAGGAAGACCTTGTTATCTGTGTGGCCAGGATTGAGGGGATCAAAAATCAGTTCAACCTCATAAAAGCATTGAACAACTCGGCTTACCGACTTTTACTAGTCGGGGCAGCAGCACCTAATCAAATGAATTATTACCAGGCTTGTAAAAAAATTGCCGCCGGGAACATTAGCTTCCTTGATCATCTTCCACAAGAAGAATTACTCCAGTATTATCAAAAAGCAAAAGTACATGTGCTCCCAAGCTGGTATGAGAACTGTGGTCTCGCATCTCTTGAAGCTGCTGCGATGAAATGTAATATTGTTTCTACAAAGAATGGCTTTGCATCCTCCTATTTTGGAAAAGATGCTCTTTACTGCGATCCCGCATCACTTTCTTCCATCTATGTCGCAGTTGATAATGCAGCCAAAAAGGAAACAACTTCATTATTAGCCGAGAAGATCAGCAGGTCTTATACATGGCAAAAAACAGCTACCCAAACTATAGAAGTTTATAAATCTGTTTTACATACGAAATGAAACTAAAGATAGCCATAGCCGGAACAAGAGGTATCCCTAATCACTATGGTGGTTATGAGCAGGCTGTTACTTTTTTAGCAGACGGCCTGGCAAAAAAAGGGCATGCTGTTACCGTCTACACCTCACATACTCATCCATACAAAGAAAAAAAATGGAAGGATGTTGAACTAATACATTGTTATGATCCGGAAGAGAGAATAGGCACGGCGGGGCAATTCCTGTATGACCTGAACTGTATTCGTCATGCAAGAAGGCAAGCGTATGATATTCTCTTGTTCATGGGTTATACCAGCAGTTCTGTCTGGGGTCGGATGTTTCCCAAACAATCCATAGTCATATCCAATATGGATGGGCTGGAATGGAAACGGAGTAAATATTCCCAACCTGTTCGCTATTTCCTGAAATATGCCGAAAAGCTGGCTGTCCGTTTCAGCCGGTATCATATTGCAGATTCTGTTGCTATTAAAAAATACCTGGATGAAAAATATGATATCAACTCACAGTTCATTCCATATGGGGCAAACTTCAGCTCTGCTTTATCAGCAGATAGTTTAAAAGAATTTAATACCCGGCAAGGTGAATACTATTTACTCATTGCCCGTATGGAACCGGAAAATAATATCGAAATGATCCTGGATGGTTATATCGCCAGTGGTGCAGGCGATAAATTTCTTGTTATAGGGAACACCATGAATAATTACGGCCAAAAACTAATGCAGAAATACATTACAAGCAGTTCTATTCATTTTGCCGGGGCCATATTCGATCAGTACAAACTGGGTAACCTGAGGGCATTTTGCAAACTATACTTTCACGGGCACAGTGTCGGGGGCACCAATCCGTCGCTGCTGGAAGCTATGGCATCTGGTTGTATAATTGCTGCCCATAAGAACGAATTCAATGAAGCTGTGCTGGGAAATGACGCCAGCTATTTTTCAACACCCGGAGATGTATCCCGCATCATTCTTACCGAAAGCCCTGGTGAAATAAAAACAAAATGGATGAATGCACAAAAGAACAAGATAAAAGAGTTCTACAATTGGCAACACATCACCGATTTATACGAAACATTTTTACTTCAATGCTACAATGACCAACAGGCATGAAAAAACTTTTAATCATAAACGATACCCTGGAGAATAAGATCACTTACTATCATCTTGTGGCCTTCGTCTCCTTTCTTCCGTTTGACCGTTTATATAGTGAATTAACGTTGATCAGCCTTTTACTACACAGCATCATTCATGTCAAAAAAGAGCGACTCAGGAATCTATTTACTGTGCAAAACGGGTTACTGACTGCCATATTCCTGCTGGGTGTTATTGCACTTGCCTGGTCGGATGATAAGAGCCAGGGCATAAAAGATCTTCAGCGACAATTGGCCATTTTACTTCTTCCTGTTATTTTTTCGTTACTGGAAATAAATTTCGCCCGGTATAAAAAAAATATTCTCCTATTCCTGGCTGTAAGTTGCACATTGACCATTCTATTTTTATACACGGACGCCTTTCGTATTATTCTTTTCTATGACATGCCCCTACGCTCCATATTGTCAATATCATTTATCAATCATAATTTTTCTGAACCCGTTGGTATTCATGCAACATATCTTTCCCTGTATTCCGCTTTGTCACTATCAGTCCTTATTCAATACATTATCGAAGAAAAAAAATTCGCCCGTTTATGCATGGGCCTAATGATGTTGATATTGCTGGCGGGACTGGTCCAGCTTGCCTCTAAGGCCGTACTGATATCGGTGCTATTTTATTGCTGCGTTATACTCCCCTTTTTTATTAAACGAGGGATCTTAAGAAAAAGAATTATCATGGCAAGCCTCACCGTGTCTGTCCTCGTCATCTTTTCAATTATTCATATTGATACCTTAAAAAGAAGATATATTGAAACCTTCAGGGAAGACCTGACCAATACTACCCTTGATAATGAAATAGCCGAGCCGCGGCTCTCCCGCTGGAAAATAGCTTTACAACTTGTCGGCAAATCCCCGGCCTGGGGTCATGGATCCGGATCTGAAAAAAGGTTATTGAATGAAAAATATTTTGAAAATAAACTATATCAATCATACCTTCTGGAACTAAATGCACATAACCAATACCTCAGCTTTCTTATCAAAACAGGTATCCTGGGATCATTTGTATTCCTGGTCGTACTTATTGCAGGGATCGGGGTCGCCCTGCAAAATAAGGATAGCATATTCGCCTGCTTTCTTATACTGGTAATTTTTGTTTCCTTTTCTGAGAACATACTGGATGTGAATAAAGGCATATTCTTTTATGCCTTCTTCTTTACTCTTTTTATGTACTCCGGCAAACCTTTTGCCGGAATTAAACGATTTACTAATGAGATTCGGACAGGATCCCGATGAAATAAAGTTATATGCAGCCACTGTCAGTAGTAATAATAACATTTAACGAGGAAAACAATATCGGCCGATGTATTGAATCAGTCAAAAAAGTGGCAGATGAGATCATCGTACTTGATTCCTTTTCTACCGACCAGACGGTTGCCATTGCCCATAGTTTTGGGGCAATTGTGTACCAGGAAAAATTCCGCGGGTATATCGGGCAGAAGAATTTTGCTATGCAACTGGCTTCAAATAATTATATACTCAGCCTCGATGCTGATGAAGCACTGGATGACCGGCTGGTTAACTCTATCCTGGCAGAGAAAGAAACTTTCCCGCACAGAGCCTATGAAATGAACCGTTGCACCAATTATTGCGGACGGTTCATCCGTCACGGACTTTGGTATCCTGATAAAAAGATCCGGCTCTTTGACCGCCGTATAGTGCAGTGGGCAGGATTGAACCCTCATGATCGAATAGTGTTAAAGCCAGGATTCAGGACTAAGAAGCTGGCAGGTGATCTCCTTCACTATTCGTTTAATAGCCCGGATGATCTTGTATGGCAAAACAACCGGTTAAGTTCTATCGCCTCCGCTTCCTTATATGCAAATGGCAGCCGCAGTTCGTGGTTTAAAATGCTGCTTAGACCTTGTTGGGCATTTATTAACGGCTACTTTCTCCGACTGGGCTTTTTAGACGGTGCTGATGGTTTTACAATCGCTGTAAATACATCTCACCAGGTATTTTTGAAATACAGCAAGTTGTACAGGATGCATGCCCATCAAAAAAAAATAAAATTACCCGCTCTTTCACACCCTATTTTAACTGAAAAAAAATCTGTTGCCGGTGAAGGGTAATTCTCAAACACTGGTAATACTTACACCTGGTTTCCCAAAGGATGAAACAGACAGTACCTGTTTACCTCTGCAGCAATCTCTTCTACTGACGATCAGCAAAAAGTATCCCACTATTCAACTCATTATCCTGAGTTTTCAATACCCATTCACCGAATCACTCTATACATGGAATGGAATCAGGGTTAAAAGCTTTGGAGGAAAAAACAAACCGGGTGTTCCGCGATGGTGGCTATGGCAAAAAATCAAAGCCGAACTCCGTCTTATCCATGAACAAAACAAAATAGCCGGCATATTGAGTTTTTGGTGCGGGGAATGTGCTCTCCTGGGAAGCCGGTTTGCAGCAAGACATCAACTCATTCATCGGTGCTGGATACTGGGGCAGGATGCAAAAATCGGAAATAAATATGTAAAGAGAATTAAGCCGTATACAAGAGAATTGATTGCATTATCAGATTTCATTGCCGGCGAAATGGAGAAAAACCATAGGATCCGTCCTTTCACGATCATTCCACCAGGAATTGATCCCGGTATGTTCCCCTCAAACGGATCAGAAAAAACAATTGATATACTCGGTGCAGGCTCACTGATACCGCTTAAGAGATTTGATATTTTCGTCGAATTAGTTGCGGAGATCAAAAAAGAAATTCCATTGCTCAGGGTAGCTATATGCGGAGAAGGGCCGGAAAGAAAAAAACTGGAAGAACAGATCAGCCTGCTTGGTTTGAAAGAAACCATCATTTTAACTGGTGAATTACCACATATTGAATTACTGAAACTGATGCAACAAACAAAAATTTTTCTTCATACTTCTTCCTATGAAGGCTTTGGCATGGTTTGTCTTGAAGCATTATATGCCAAAGCGAAGGTCATCAGTTTTGTAAAGCCTATGCATGAGCCTGTTCAGAATTGGATCATTGCTGACACAAAAGAAACAATGCAAATGAAAATATTGAATCTGCTGAAAACAGACACTTCTTATGAATCTGTTCTCCCCTACAAAATGAAAGATTGCGTACAGAAAATAGTAGAGTTATTTGAGCACTAAATTACCAAAAATAGTCAGCATTTTCCTGGCAATGGCTTCAGCAGACATTTCGCTTTTAAAAAAAAATGCTGCATATGCAGACCGGGGTTCATGATCTTCGTTTTCCAATGATAGCAGCACCCTGTAGAGATCATCGCTATTTCCGGTTGAAAAGTATAAACCCGCTCTGCCATTCTCAATCATTTTCATTGAAGCCGGTATAGCAGTTACTATTGGTACACAGCCGCAGGCCATTGCTTCCATCAGTACATAACTCCCACCCTCCCGGTGGCTGGCAGAAATGATGTAATCAGCCGCACTGTACCATATTTCCATTTCTTCGTATGCTACTTTACCGATAAGTATAACATTATTCTTTAATTGGGTACTTGCATTGATCCTTTCTGTCGCCTCTTTCAGCATATCATCTTCCTGGTAGATCATATACAATTTTGCATTCTGACCTGAACTAACATACTTTTCAAATGCTACAAGGACAGTTAACGGGTCCTTATTGGCATTTAAACGGCCCGCCCATAAAAACATCCGCTCATTACCAATTGCCAGCTTTGCACGGCAGAAGGTCTTATCTCTTTTTGAAAACCCTGTAGTAGCAGCAGGTATTTCAAAGCACTTTCTTTTATTTTTAATAACTCCGGCACTAATCCACTCATCCGCTTGTTCAATGGCGGTAAAAAAATAAGCGTTGATGGATTTATCAGCCCATTGCTGGAAAAATTTTTTTCTCCTAAAAGGAACATCTGCCCTGTGCTGTAGTATAATTTTGCAGTTGCTGCCCACCGCCCGTCTTAATGCAATCACCTGCAATGGAAAAATAAACCCCTGAATCAATACAACATCCGGCTTCTGCTTCTTTATAAAACAGTGAGTGGAGGAAGGAATTTGCCAGAAATTATTATGTCTCCTGAAAAACCGGTAATGAATCTCATTTCGGTGATATGCTCCCTCATAAGCAAGATGCTTAACAAGTGTTACGGAGGCAGTCTTACTTAATTCTTCGGCAAATAAATTCGAAGGCAGATGCTTTACTATCACCGCATCCGGGGTATTTAGCTCCCGGTGAAAATGATAATTGATTTCTATGAATTTCATTTTCTTTTCCATTAGTCTATATCAAAAGGAATTTCAGCTGCCGGGTAAAAAGATAATATTTCCTTCACCAGTTTTAGTAAGCCCGGCTTTACCAACATTCTCTTTCCTTTTATAACAATCTTGTCAAAATCCGCTATTCCGGGCAACTGCAGCAGTTGCTGCATATTCTCTGCCAATACTTTTATTTCTCCCCCATTAATTACTATTAACATCCCGGCAGGTCTTTCACTAAAAAACTTGTTGCCGTCCTCCATTATTAGCAGGTCAGCTCTCATGCCTTCCTCCACACTGCCTCTGTCTTCCAATCCCCATACATGAGCCGGCATGACAGTAAGCATACTCAATAATTCTTCTTCATCAACCATTCCTGTACCCATTGCGGTTTTAAAATGCTCCCCGGCATACCAGGAGGATGTTAATGTGGAATCAGTACCAAAAATAATTTTTGTGTCCTGTTTCAAAAGGTCAACAGAGGCGGTTTTTCCCAATAAAAAGAAATTAGAAGCGGGGCACCATACTATCGCTGCAAATGAAGCGGCCAGTTCTTTATCCATTGCCACTCCATGTACTGCTATGATCCTTCTTGTAAAAAAATTCGACCGGATCACCGTATTGATCTCTGACCCGGCCGCCTCATCGGTTCCCTCACCGATATGCATCACAAATGGTTTGCGGTTCCGCAAAGGGTGATTGAGCTTTAATATCCAGTTTTTTTCAAAAGCCGGTGAGTGTAATGAATAACAATCCTGGAAAACATTGACAAGTTCATCTCCGGTTCGCAAACATTCACCGTGATTGACTACTGTTGTAAAGCCATTCAGCAGGTTCTTGTAAAGCCCCCATTGGATCCGTAAGTTCAAAGGAACTTTTTGTACGGCTCCGATAACATCAGCATTCACCCGGTGAATATCCCGGCCCCATTCCGTATAGTTAGCATACAGCCTGTTGCAGAGTTGTGGAAATAAATTAAAATCAAGATGGTCGTGAGAGTTGATAAACCCCGGCAAGACCATGACTCCATTCAATTCCAGTCTTTCCTCCTGCAAATGCTCCAGCATTTCCCTGCGGGCTGTAATTGTCCGGATGATCCCATTTTTAATATGGATATGTTTTCGTTCGGCAGAACC
>JAEUVP010000437.1 GCA_016786805.1 Chitinophagaceae bacterium
TACTAAGGGGTTTGAATTCTGTTTAAAAGAGTATTCATCTGTTGATACCCTGTCGCCATCAAACACTACCGCACCGAGTTCACAACTAACGGGGCCGGATGGAGGAGTTAAAAAACCGGTTATCGGAACATATAATGGAGGATCACCTCCATTCATAATGGCAGAACCATCAAAGACGGTGAGATTTCTTACAATAGTGGCAGGATCAGCATACACAATAACAATCGTCCATCCTCCCGAAGCATTTATAATACCAGCAGGGCTTGCCAGGTTAGCTACTGTATACGTACCATTAGGATTTAATGTATTGATCAAGGAGGTGACATCAATAAAACATCGATACCCGGTGTGTGGCAGCCCCGGCACCAAGGTATTATTATGATAATCTGTTTGGGTTGAAGAGAGGTTCTGGAAAATAGCCGAACCTGGTATTTTTAATTTTACCGAGGTTTCATTAGTGATCCAGCTGGTATTGGTTCCGTCAGTACCCTGTGAAGCGCCCCAATATAAGCCAGCAAAAAGCACCTGCGTACAGGAAGGCAATGATAGATCTGCAGAAGAAGAATTAAATATAGCAGGATCAGCCCCTGTCAGTTCAAGGTTAAAAGAAAGGTCCGAACTGGTAGCATTAGCCTGGTGAATCTCCACTGCAATATCATTATTACCATTCACAAAAAAAGTATTGGCAATTGAAAAACTGATCACCGCATCTTCAATCGCAGAGGAAGCTGCTGTTGCATACACAACAGGGCCAGCGGGCATATTATTTCTTGCCACTTCGGTGCCATTCACATACACCACATATCCATCATCTCTTTCCACATTAAATTGATAGGTGCCGTATAGAGACGCATTGGGAATATTGATTGTTTTCCGAAAATAACTTGTAATATATTTATTTCCTGTGGGTGTACATAAGGTTCCGCCACCACCCGAAGGAATACAGGTTGCTTCATCAGCATCCCCATATCCTAATTCACTTGCCCCAGATAACCAGGCCGCATCATTATATCCAAGGCTTGTCCAGGCACCGGCAGGGGCAGCACCTGTGGAATAATACTTCCATACCGATCCAAATGGTATAAGCGTTGTACCTGTTATATTGATATTCGCACCTGCATTGCCATTATTAACAGCAGTACCTCCTGGAGGAGTCTCTGTTGTGTTGACTCCTGATGAGGTAATACTATTGTTTGAAACAAAAACTATATTACCTCTAACAGAGGGATTACTGTAACGTGGGCTAAAGGCACGCAATACCTGGCCAGTTGTACTACAACTGATCAATACGGCAAACAGGGTTATAATATAGTTGTTCGTTTTCATGTACCGGACAGGGTTTCAAAATATCATAGTCAAATATGTTTCTCTTTAATACATTACTACTTTCTGAAAATGAATAGCTCCGTTTTCTTCTCTCGCCTCCCATATGTATGTTCCCGCGGTAAGTGTAATTTCTTTTCTTGTTATACCAGGTGTCAGACTTATTCGTTCCCTTAGCTTTTCCCGGCCAGCGATATCATGCACCCTTAGATAACAATTTGCCTGCTTTTTTGTACTGATCTCAACTATCAACCTGCTGTTAACTGCTGAAAGAGTTCTAACTTCAAAATCATCAGTATAGTTGTTTATAATTTTTTTAACCCCCAGATAAGCAGTATTATCGTTCTGATCTTTTTGAGATAACCGGTAAAATGAAATGCCGGGCAACGGAGAATCATCTATAAATGAATATCGCTGAATACTGGTTGAATTGCCACTACCGGATATCCTGGTAAGAACAGTATAATCATTGCCATTTGCCGATCTTTCTATGCTAAAATGATCATTTCCTGATTCCGTTGCTGTGGACCATTGAATATCCACTTTCTTATTACGGTTCAACTGCACATCAAAACTCAGCAGGTCAACTGGCAATAGCCCTGTTGCATTTACAGTAAACTGGTCTGTCACACATCCATAATCATCTGTAACAGTAAAATTCGTTGAGCCTGAAACAAGCGGGGTAAAATTGATAGAACGGGTTGTTGCTGCATTACTCCAGCTGTAATTCCCGGGCCAGGAAGCTGTAAGTACTGCTGTATTGCCCGTTATGATATTCTGAGTAGCTGACTTATTTACATCCTTCAGGATCGTAAACCTGTCAAATATGGTTCCGTCCCTTCTTAGCATTTTTGCATCTAACCGGTTATCCTCTGTTTCAAAATAGAAAACACCTCCGTCGTTAAGCGCATATGGCATAGCATTGGTCCCAAAGCTTGCCGTATTAGCTCCGCTTGCACCTGCAGACCCGGATACCACATAGACGGTTCCGTGATTCAGGGGTGTTGAATTATAAACGTATGGACAAGTGCTGTTACTTGTATAAGTTGCACTTGATGTGCTTACAGCATGAGTACCTGCATTAAAAGAACTCCAGGAACCCGTATAATTCTTCAACATATATCCTCTCTCGTATCCATGGCTATGGCCGCATAATATCATATCAACACCTCTTGATTCCAGGTAGGTAATAAAATTCTGCCGAATAGCCGCCAGTTCAGATTCAGCATCAGAATCATGACTTCCTTTTGTATAAGGCGGATGATGCCAGTACGCCACTGTCCATTTCTGTGTATTGCCGGCAAGGTCTGCATCGATCCAGGTTTTTAACATAGTGGAACCGCCGGTACCCATATGTGTAAGGTCTGTTTCGATTCCCCATGAATCAAGGGAAAGAAAATGGATATTACCAATATCGAATGAATAAAAATTAGGTTTGTTAGAAGCTACTCCGCCACACTCTCCTGCCTGTGGCACCGTAAAACAATTATAATATGGCATGGCACGGGATGATTTATTTCCAGCATTGTTTCCATAATCATGATTACCCGGAGAAGGATAGAGTTTATGATTTTTTAAAAGATTATCGCTATAAATATCAAAGAAGTTTGTTGTGTATTCAGCATCTGTTCCTGAATTATAGGCATTATCACCAAGTAGTAACCATGCATCAGCAGCATCTATACTATTGGTGGCAAGGAAACTTCTGTAATTAGCAAGGTTCTCATCCTGGTAGGCAATATTGCCCCGGCCACAATCACCAAATGCAATGATCCTGATCTTTCCTGTTGTACTGGCAGGTGGAACAGTCTTAAAAAATTTATCCGCATCCGGGGCTCCCATATTGGTACTGTTCCCAATGCGGTAATAGTATTTTGTATCGGGACTCAATCCCGTAACACTTACGATATGTTCAGTAACGTTTGCTGCATCAGAAATCACAGTGGGATAAGACCCGAATGAGGTACCTATTTCTATTCTTGAGTTTTGCGATGTTGAAGTTCTCCAGCGTACAGTAATGGCGGTCTGGCTGCCCATTTGCAGGTAAGGCCCTCTTGCAAGCGTTGCAGAAAAGGCGTCATTAGCTGTCAACTGCAGGTTAAAAGATATATCTGAACTGGTTGATGTGGGTGGTGTCCCGGAAACAGAAGCCTGGTGAATTTCAACAGCGATCACATTATCACCAGCAACAAAGGCAGTATTAGGGATAGTAAAACTGGTAACTCCATCCTCTATAGCAGCTGATGCGGAAGTTCCATAACTGATAGCAGCTGGAAAAGCCGGAAGGTTATCCCTTCCCACCTCTGTTCCGTTTACATAAACCACATATCCGTCATCCCGTTCCACATTACACGAAAAGTTTGTAAACAAAAGGGGGTTACTGATAGTAATGGTTTTCCGGAAATAAGTTGTAGCATACTTATTTCCCGAAGGCAAGCAAAGGGTTCCACCGCCACCGGCAGGAACACAGGTGGCCTCATCACCATCTCCATAGCCGAGCTCACCATTACCAGCAGGCCATGCGGAATCATCAAAGGCACTGTTCTGCCAACCAGTTGGATAATTAGCCAGGTTATTGGCCCAGTATTTCCAGGAACTACCGTAAGAGATTATAGTAGTCTGCCCAAAGGAAAAAAAGGAAAGAGAGCTAAAGACAAGAGAGAAAAATACGCCTTTCTGTATAGTGGTTATAAGTTTCATAGAAGGTTACCGGATTTATAAAAGTCATACAAATAGCACTCAGAATTCCTGCGATCATCAACAGGCTGTATGCATACGAACTTCTTTTATCACATCTAAATAAATCAAAAATGTAGTAGGAAACTATGATAACAGTCAGCGTATGTATTTAAAATCCATGATATCCGTATAAGTCCGGCGTATTAAATCCAACTGGTTTACTATACTACATTACTTTCACTACACGCTGTTACTGGTTAACACTTATGATCTGTCTCATGTTAAAAAATACAACCCATTTACAGTCGGATGTTAATTAATAACCAATCTTGCTGCTCCGGAATTGTAAAAAATCAATACTCACAGTTTTAATCTCTATTAAGCCCGTTGGTATAACACTCTAAAAAGCCGTTACCCGCAGTAATGACTTCAGCAATGATTACTGTAATTAATTCTGTATTTTTATAGCTAATTCTTAACTCATGAACCAGCAAAAACCTGTTATTGGCATTTCCTGCGGCGATCTGAATGGCATCGGCATTGAGCTGATCATTAAAACATTTTCAGACAACCGCATATTGGAACAATGCACCCCGGTTATTTTTGCTTCTAATAAAGCCATCAATTTCTATAAGAAATCGATGCCGGATCTTCACTTTAGCTACCAAAGCACCAAAGAATTCAGCCGGCTGAATCATAAACAGATCAACCTCTTCAACTGCTGGGAAGAAGAAGTGGAAATCAACCCCGGGCAGTTAACTGAAACGGGAGGAAAATATGCCGTGCTTTCCCTGCAAACGGCAGTAGCCGCTTTAAAACAAAAACAGATCGATGGCCTGGTGACAGCGCCTATTCATAAAAAAAATATACAGTCTGCTGATTTTAATTACGCCGGCCATACTCCTTACCTGAAAGCTATGTTTGGAGGTAACGATGTGGCCATGATGCTTTGTGCTGGCAATTTCAGGGTGGCCCTGCTGACAGAGCATATTCCTGTTGCCGACATTGCAAAACATATTACCAAAGAAAAGATTGTCAGCAAACTGAATATTATTCACCAAAGCCTCCAAAAAGATTTTGGAATTGATAAACCCCGCATTGCGGTATTAGGATTAAACCCGCATGCCGGCGATGAAGGCCTGATCGGCAATGAAGAAGAAACAATTATTCGCCCTGCAATCAAAGAAGCGAAGAATAGTAATATGCTGGTAATTGGCCCTTACAGTGCCGATGCATTTTTTGCCCGTCGCAGTTTTGACAAATTTGATGCGGTGCTGGCTATGTATCATGACCAGGGACTTATTCCTTTTAAAACATTAGCCAGCGGAGAAGGTGTTAATTATACCGCAGGCCTTCCTGCGGTTCGAACATCACCAGATCATGGTGTGGCTTTTGATATAGCCGGTAAAGACAAAGCCGATGCATCCTCCTTCATTACTGCCATATTTGAATGTATTGATATTATCAATCGCAGAGGCGAGTATGAGGAAAACCGTAAGAATCCGTTGAAAAAAATGACCCCTTCCTTCCTGGCCAATGCAGTGGATGAAAGAATTGATGAAGGATAAACCGGTTACTGGAAAACCGTATCTGATACACCTTTATTAATCGAATAGCTGGAGTAAACAATCTCTACTTTACCTTTTTTATTTTTCAGCTTATTAGGATCTTGTTCCTTTTTAGAACCATCATCATAGTCAAATGTGATACCCTTGGGCAGTTTATAATCCTTAGTGTTAAAACTAAAGATCACTTTATCCGCCAGTCCATACTCCGCATATTTCCCGTAAGTCATATCCAGCTCGTAAGTACCATTGTCTTTAGTTGTGGTTTTTGCTTTTTTGATCAGCGACTGTGACTCATCAATATAAAGTGTTGACAACACCACATCTGAATTCTCATCCTTCGGCAGCAGTTTAATGATACGCAGGTTTGTCCCGGCTTCATTGCCCACATCAATAATATCGAAACTGGTCGTTCCATTCAGGAAAATATTACTCAGGTTGATATTTACAGAGCCTTTAGGAATGAAGGATATACCACTTTCGTTATTGATCCGTAACTTATTCGGTTTTTTAAAATACACTTTCACTTTAGCGATCGGCGCCTTAATGAAAATCACATTGGTCTTCATTTTACCGCTGGCCTCGTAGTCATTTACTTTATCCAATTTAGCTCTCACACTGGCAATAACCTCTTCCGGGGTAGAAGTCTTGAGCCTATAGCCAGTCAAAAAGGGAATGACTGTCAGCATAAGTATTACTTTACCCGGGATCAAACGACACATTTTTTCCATCATACAAATTAATTTTAAGTCAGAATGTCTTTTTTCCTGAACACCCATACAGCACTACCGAAAAACAAGCCTATATAAATCAAAAGGATACTTAAACTACGCATAATTGCAGGCAGATTCTCGATACTCCCGTTGATAGTTGTCCCTTCTGCATCGGCCTTTACATAAAAGAAACCTTTCCAGGCCACCATGTGGGATGTAAATAAATAAGGCTTTACTGTCTGGTCATAAATCGGGATATTCATTTCAGAGAGTATGGTAAACACTATCACAATACTCATTGTGGCAATGATCGGGCCAATAGAATTTTCCGCAAATACACTTAATAAGAATGAAAGGGCTGACACCGTGGTCAATGCCACCGCTGCATAACCAAATGCAGCGATATACCTCCACATCACATCAAAACTTTGTATCTGTTCAATCCCTTCCGAACGGAGCACCACCATATCATTGGTTCCGAAAATCAGCATACTGCCAAATAACGCCAGCACTGCCATCCATATCAGCAGAGCAACGGTATAGATCACCGAAGCTAAAAATTTCACCAGCATATATTGCGTACGGCTGATAGGTTTGGTCAGGGAGAGACGGAGTGTACCCATATTTGCCTCTCCAGCTATGGAATCTCCGGATATCAATGCCACCAGTAAAGGCATTTGAATCAATAATGTATTCAAAATGACAAAACAGATAAGATACCCATTGAGCAGGTCCAGTTTAAAATCATCGTTAAAATCGAATGAATCCTTGAGGTTACTCATCAACAGATCGATATACGACTTGCCATCAAACTTTAAGGCAACCTGTATCAGGAAAACCACAGCTGCGATTGCCCCAAAGGCAATATAAGTTCTTGGTCTTTTAAATATCTTGAATAATTCAATTTGCAACAGTTTCCACATGCTGATTGGCAGTTGTTAATGATAAAAAATAATCTTCCAGCGAATGTTTGGAGTGAAATGAAAGTATACCGATATCCATCTGTACCATTTCCTTCATCACAACAGGCACCTGCTCCCGGTGTAGTTTCAGCAATATGGCATCATTTCTTTTATTTAAAATAAACTGGCCCAGTTGGGACACTTTTAACTTTTCCAAGGCGATCTCGTCATTGATCGTTTTCACTTCTACCACCGTTTCTGAAGGATCAAACAGGTCATTCACTTTCCCTTCCACCAGTTTTTTCCCTTTATCAATGATGATCATAGAGTCAGCGATCAGTTCCACTTCGCTCAGTAAATGCGAAGAGACAACCAGTGTTTTACCAAGATCTTTTTTAAGATGCAAGATCAGGTTCCTTATATCAGCAATGCCCTGCGGATCTAATCCATTCGTGGGTTCATCTAAAATGATCAGCTCCGGATCATGCACCAGTGCAGTGGCAATACCGAGCCGTTGTTTCATTCCCTGGGAATAAGTTTTCACCTTACTATGTGCCCTGTCTGCCAGTCCTACCATAGCCAGCTGTTCCATTAATTTCTTTTCTGAAATTTTAATACCACTCATGATCCCGAATATCCGAAGGTTTTCCAGGGCAGTCAGGTATTTATAGAGATCGGGGCGTTCTATGATCGCCCCGACTTTCCGTAATATTTCTTTCCGGTGTTTCTGCAATTCCATTCCGAATATCTGGATAGTACCTGAACTTGGTTTGATCAGGGTTAGCAGCATCCTGATTGTGGTTGATTTGCCGGCACCATTTTGGCCCAAAAAACCATACACTTGTCCAGCCGGAACTGAAAAACTGAGATTACTGACGGCCTTTATTTCCCCGAAATCTTTGTTTAAATCCTTTACCTGTATAATAGAAGACATGGTCAAAACTTAGTATGCAAATGTATTGAAGGTTTCCGCTGTAAATGAACGATTTAACCTTTTGGAAAATATATTTTCCAATTCGCTTGCATAAGTAACAACGCATGCCTATGTTTGTTTTACGATTCGGAAAACCACATTTTTACCCGGAAAACTACGTAAAAACCCGTACCTGCCTCTTACTTTATTCATTGACAGGTCTGCATCGTAAGTAGCTTTCCCCGGATTAAATTCTCCCAATTCCTGCGAACCGCACCCTTTGATCCAATATTTCTGTGGGACTTGAAGACCATCATTCAAACCCTGGAAATGAAGCAAATTTTAACCGTACTGATCGCCGTAATATTCAGCTTGCTGACACAAACTCTGGTTGCACAGGAAAATCCTGCTGCCTCAACTGCAAAGCTTACCAGTTTCAAGGCAACAATCAATAATGATAAAGTTATCCTTGATTGGGAAGTGGACGCCAATGAATCAACAAACCTTTTTGAAGTGGAGAAAAGTGCGGATGGGAAAATTTTTAGCCTGACGGCACTGGTTTTCGGTTCTGAAAAAGCAGAAAAGGACAATTACCAGTATTTCGAAAAAATTGGAAAAGAAAAGCTACAGTTCCGGATAAAAATGATCGGGAAGGATAAAAAAATCAGTTATTCTGAAATTGTATCTGTTAATAGTGCCGGTAATTTATAACATGGAACATGGCTGAAATAAAAAACACATTACAAGAGAAATTAAAAGGCCTTAAAAAAGCCGTTGAAAAAATATTGAAACCCGGAAGCAAACAACCGCAACTGGTATTGCAACCCTACCGGAACAAAAAAAGTTTTTGAGGGGTACCATCTTTACATTTTTCATACATACACTAAAGAGTACCAAAAAGAGAAGAAGCCCTTTGTCTAAAGGGCTTCCTCGTTTATAAATGCCAGGTAGTTAAAAGACTGACCACACAGGTATTTTCAGCACCATCATGATCATGGCGGCAACAGGGGTAATCAATGCAACTAACCCCCAGTTCTCCCACTTTTTAAGACAAGACTGGTAAAGAGCCTTATCAAACAGTTCATCCGCAGATACATTAGCAAGTTTGAAAATTTGCTTTTGTAAAGGGGCCAGCTTCCAGCTAAAGACAAGACCGGATAAGCTGAACATAACAATGGACCAGAATATCCATCCTGTTCGTAAAAGTGGAATACCTCCTTCTATGGCTGTGGCAAATCCACCTATGGTAATAATGATCACTCCCGGAATAGTAAAAAGCCGGTCACTGCGAATGATCGTCTTCATGGCAAATGCAATAACAGACCGGTCATTTGTTTTATCGGCCTTTTTCATCCAGAATAAACCCGTGATGATATTACCAAGGAAAATAACAACAGCAAAAATATGTACCAGTTTAAATAGAGAATAGAAATGCATGGCTCATGTATTAGTGCCAAGATAAGATTGCAGGTTCTTTACATATTCTTCAAAAGCAGTTATTCCTTGCGGAGTGATCTTACAGATCGTTTGCGGGTAATTATCCTTGAATTGTTTGACCACATCAATATAACCCGCTTCCTTCAGTTTCTGTATCTGCACACTCAGGTTACCGGCAGTAGCATTTGTTTTTTCCCGCAGGAAAGTAAACTCTGCCTCTTTCACACTGATGAGGAGTGAAATGACAGCCAACCGGAGTTGTGAATGTAATATCGGATCAAGTTCCTTAAACATGCGATGCCGCTTGTTCTTTCTTATATACCCTGTACTCTCTCTCCATTAAAATACCCGGTATGAGCCAGGCCATAATAGCTGATGCAGCTGTTAATAAGAGGTCAATTTTTATGGATGTAAAAATGGCGGTAATACAACATACCCAGCAAAAGATACCACCCCACAACATCGGTTTAAATTTACAAGCTGCCCCGGTAATAAACGTTGGCAGGCCATATAACAAGAGAAAAAGTGGCGATATGAATTCGCTGAACTGGAAAGCCGAACGATGCCCTGTCAATTGCCTGTATTCAATGGCAACAGGCTCCCAAACATGAAATACTGAATTAACGATAAAAATCAACAGGAAAATACAGATGCCAAATCCCAGCCAGATATAGTCCATATAACTGTCATCAAATGATTTTACTTTTCTTTCCTTTTTTTCCCTGATCGTAATGAATATTTGGGGGATGACGGCTATAAACGTCAGCAGGTAAATATCAAAAGGAAGTTGGTACCCAAAATGAATCTCTGACAATTTCACAATTGAACAAATTGCAATTAGGGCACCCCACATTATTGCGCCGATACCCGTATCATGATAGGAATCTTTGGCCTTACTGATCATTTTGGCAATGAGATCAAGGCTTTCCTTTTCAGTGAGTTGTTTTTCGGGTTGATTCATGGCAAAATTATTGGTTGTTGATTTTATCTCTCCGGCGTAACATATAGGCTGGAATAATATAACTGAACAGAATAGCTGCAGCAGCAAAAAGCATCTGGTAGTCATAACTTACCCAGGTGGAAGCAACTGCCAATATCCAGGCAATGATACCACCAATAATAAGCGGCCGGAACCGGAGAAAATTACCGGATACAAATGTGCCAAGGCCATATAGCATAATAAAAAAAGGATAGACCACGGTACCCCACCCCATTCTTGTTATGATCATCGATAGCACAAAAAAACTGATCGCCATTCCTGCCCATAAATGACTCATATTCTCCCCAACCCAGGTTTTGGCCCGCACTTTTTTCTCATCTTTCTTTCCCTGGTAAATAGAAAAAATAATACCTATGATCACTACCAGCCAGACCATGTAATGCTTTTCATATTGCAAAATATGTTTCAATATAAACTGCCCGATAAAAGCAATAAAGGTGAGCCATCCCCAGATAAGAAAATAGATGCTGTTATCAGACATATTCTGTTTGGTCTTGCTTATCATGGATTGGATAAGCTGCAGGCTTTGCTCAGGCGAAAATTTCTCTTCAGCCATAGTAGTATTTTTTAATTATAAACAGGTATACCGGGAAGCTGCTTAATCAACTTCCCGGCATATACTGACCGAGAACTTATTTACAGCCTGCTGCATCCCTTTCACAAACCTGCTTACCCCAGTTCGGGTGCAGTTCACTGGCAGGCTTGAATGTTCCAAACAATTCCATGGCTTTATCTAATTGGGGTTTGGCAGTTCCGCAACCACCACCAAATTGTTCCGGTGTATTTTTTAATGAAACACCGCTGAACCAGTAAGGACGGGGGTTAGTGGGATCTTGTGTCATAGCATCCTGGCTATAGTTCTGGATCTTGGGTCCCAGGTCCATCCAGCGTTCCATGGGGTTGACCAGCATCCGCAAAGAAGCACTCATTGCTTTTAACAGGCTGATCTCACTATTACTTTTTTCCAATGCCTCTGCCTTCGCCAGCAACTGGTCTGCTTTATCAGCTATACCATCATTACTGGCAGGATCATTTTTAATAAAAGAAAATGTGATCTGGCAATACGCCGCATAATAAAAAGGAAGCCACTGGGTTTTCTCAGCATCGCCGATACGTTCAAAGCTGGCTGCAATATCTACCAGCCGGGCTGCATCATTCTTAATTAATGCACTGTCTATATCTGCAATATTTTTTTTCATCGCAGCTATATACTTTTCACTTTGTGAAAAACTTGTTGCCACCAGGAAAGTGGCCACCAGGAAGAAAATTGTCTTTTTCATTATTGATCAGTTTTTAATGGTTGATATATTATTGTTTATTTTTTAATTTTTCATATTCTCTTTCTGCAGAGTTGGCCTCGGGATATACGTAGGCTCCAAAATAATGAAACACGATACCCACACCCCAACCCAGGGTTGGCCAAATAGGCCAGGGCAGGCCTTTATTATAGTCTTTGCCATCCGAAATATACCAGAGTATCCAAAGAAATGCATTGACGACAAGATAAGTGATCAGGTTTGTTTTAAAACTGGCCCTTTTCTGGGCGATTTCCCAGAGTTTGGGATCTTTATCCTGGGGAGTTGTTTGCTGTATCATAGACTTTGTTTTTATAACCCGTTATTAATTACCTCATCGCTCCTGTCAACACCAAAACTGATAAAAGCACCGAGGAATACAAACATTCTTGATGTGGGCACAATGGCTTCTTTCCTGTACCCGTTATAAGAATACTGGTACCCGTATGTCTGTTTGATGTTGAAAATATTACTTACCTGCAACACATATACAGCAAAGGCTTTAGGATTTTTCTTACCTATGAAAGGCAGGTAATTGATCGAAAAACTTACGTTATGATAGTCAGGGATCGTTCCCCTGTCATTAAACTTATAGTTGGCGCCATCAAACCCGATATTATAATAAGGACGGCCGCTGGCGAAATTATAAGCGGCATTCAGGTTCATTTTCCATTTTTGCACAAACTTTTTAGTTACTAACGAAGCGGTGTGCTTTGCAGCAAAGTTGGGCGTAATGGCAAAAGGAAAATTCAGGAAATCCCGCTTGGTGTCGAGGTAAGAATAAGATATCCAGTAATCGAAATTCTTGATCGTCTTTTTATCTCTCCAGAAGAATTCAATTCCTTTGGCATCGCCAAACCCGTTGTTATTGATCGCTGTTTCCTGGCCGGTAGTTTGCGCCGTCTTCAGCAGGTTGTCGTATTTCTTATAAAATAACTCTGTACGGAAAGATTGCTGGTTAGCCACTTTCTGAAACTGGGCGATATAATGCGTCGCCTTCATAAAAGTCAGGCTGCTGGTGGAAGGCAAATATCTTCTCTCCGGGTTCTGGTAAAAAATACCATATGCCAGTGAAGCCTGTGAACCTTTACCCAGTTTATAAGCTATCGAAAGCCGGGGAGCAATATTTGTCTTATCCAGCAACGCAGAATGTTCAAACCGGGTACCCGCCTTCGCTGCCACATCATTGGTGATATATATATCTGCTTCTGCAAATACAGAATTGATATGTTCCTTCACAGATCCGGGGTATTTATTCCCGTTATAATCAGTATAAATGGACTTATCGTTGCTGTAATTATATTCGCTGCCAAAACGAAGGGCACTCAGTCCTTTCAGTCTCTTTTCCAGCACAAACTTGGCATTGAAATAGTTTCCTTTTACATCTACGTTGAATCTTTTAAACTCCAGTCCACCCAGCAATACTTCGTTCTTATTATTATCCTGCATGGAACTGCTGATATCATCTTTGTTATTAGTATAAGACACCCCCATATTTAATTTCCACCTACTGCCCAAATTTTCTCTCCATGCCAGGTTATGATAAACATTGGTATTGCCCAGGGCAAACCTGTCTTTATAGCCCAATGAATCAATGCTATTGGTTGTAAAAGCCAGCCGGTTATTACTGAAGTAACCATAATATTTCAACATGCCTGTTTTGGATGTTTTAATACGGAAATTAGCATCAGCATTATGATAAGCCGGTACTTTCTGGTAATCCTGTCTTTGCTTGATGACAGCAAAAGCCAACCCCAGGTTAGTATAGCTATAACTACCACCCCAGGAATATTTTTTATTCTTTGCCAGGTGCTGGTAACCAACGCTGCCACTTAGTACTGTGAGACCGATATTAGCGGAAGACTGATCAGGAAGATCAATGGACTCCAATATTAAGGCAGAAGATAAAGCCTGACCATATAAAGCTGAATAACCACCGGTGCTAAAAACAGTTCCTTTGAAAATAAAGGGAGAGAATCTCCCAAACTGGGCAATATTCGGTACACTGCTAAAAAAGAAATTATTAACTAATGTTCCATCTATAAATGTTTTTGTTTCAGCTGCCGTACCACCACGGACATACAAGCCTTCACTTTCGCCTACCTGTTGAGCACCGGGTAATGTTTTTAATGCCCCCGTAATATCACCATTGGCACTTGCCGTTGTAACAATATCTATCGGGTCAAGCACCACCGCTGCTCTTTTTCTATCGCTGGCTTCAAAGGTTCCGGCGGTTAAAACAACAGCCCTCAATTCTGTTATTTCTTCTTTTAAAGAGATATCAATTGTTTGGGTGGTTCCATCCAGTATGATCTTTTGCTCAAATGACTTGTAGCCAATCGAACTGGCTACAATCAGTTGCTCCCCTTTTTCGGTCGTTTTAAAGGAGTACTTTCCGCTGGAATCAGTAGTGGCCCCGTCATAGGTATCCTTTAATGTGATACTGATACCGGGCATTGCCTTTCCCTTATTGTCTTTCACCACTCCTTTCACAGTTGTTTGTCCATTAGCCAGCACTGAAAGCAGCGCTGCAAACACTAAGAAAAGGATGTTTCGTACTCGTTTCATGGTTGTTGGTTTTGAATTTTCAAAGCAAACGTAAAGTAGTTTATTTTATAAACCAAATTATTTTAGAACAAAAAAACCAGGCCCTTCCGAACCTGGCTATGACCCCCAATAAAAACTAGCTTATCTCTTAATTATCTTTTGTGTTGCTGTTTCTGTTCCGCAACTCACCTTAACTACATATAAACCAGGTGCTAAGCTGCTAACATTCATAGCCTCTGTTTGGCTTCCGCTTCCAGCTTCTGTTTTTTTAGTGACCTGTGCATTGGCGTTCAGCAGTTCGTAGGTAACCTTTTTCCCCTGCCAGCTGTTGGGTATAGTGATCCGCAGTTCGCTGGTAACAGGGTTAGGATAGGTGAGGATGCTGACTGTATTTTCAGTTTGTTTGGCAGTACGGATAATACGGGTGGCTGAGTAATCAAACTTTCCATCCAAATCCACAGTTTGGAGACGGTAATAAATGATAGGCTGCTTATTACCAGCCAAATCATCGGTAAAATGATAAGTTATTTGTGCTGTGGAATTGCCTTCGGCAAATACAAGGCCGGCCTCCGTAAATTCAATCCCGTCATAGCTCTTTTCGACTATAAAATGACTGGTATTAATTTCAGTGGCAGTAACCCATTTCAGATCAACTTTATTATTGCTGAGAAGAGAAGTAAAGGAAATTAATTTCACCGGCAAAGCAGGATTAAAAAACTCCCTGAACCAAAGCGAATTCAATCGCATCCCTGCTGTGGTAGTTTGCGCATACGTTCTTGCACCTATACTGAAATTAATATGATCCTTATTATGATACCTGTATGTAGCCATAACATTAGTGGCATTTGTATCAATACCGGGTGCGTTTGCAACAATACCTTCAATCTTAAAATCATTATTCTGAGCCCAGCCCGACAGCCAGGTAAACGTAAGACTATTTATATATGCTGAGTCAATGGTAGAAAGCTTATTCATATTAGCCCACTCAGATAACGCAACACCATCCCCATCAATATCAATTCCTGTTACATAAAACTGGTCAATGGATACCTGGATACTGGTGCCTGCTTTACAAAAGGTCAGCTTGAAATCCATGGACCATGTTGTATTAGCGGGAGCAGTCCCTTCAATTCCCAACACAGGCTGAAAGGCCTTTATATATCCAAGCCCGGGACCTGATGTATCAATGCTGCTTAATGTAACTAAGCCAGATGAACGACCGGTGATCTCAATAATGGCATCCATACCAGGTGCCACGTTAGAAAACCGGTATTGTGCTCCGTCTGCACCTGCAACACCACTTTCCAGTACCGGGTTCTTAAATTCGAGTTCCGGGATAACCTGGGCAAAACTTACAGATGTTATCAACAATGCTGCACAAAAAAAATAAAGCCGGCAAAAATAATTGCTGAAGGGTACAATTGTCTTCATTACATTTTCTTTTAGGGTTCGGAATTAATCAATATGGCCTTCAGAGGATTGTGTGATTGACCGAAAAAACCTTTAAACTGATTGTAATGAAAACCGGCAGAAAATTCATGGAACTAAATTCCATAAATGTGAGAGGATGGTTCCATAGCCGGATTACGTTGCTTTCAGTAGGGTATTTCCGAATTCAAATACAAGGTAATACACGTATTTGAGTAACGCAAATTATCTACGGTTTTTCTTCTATTAAATTTGTAGTTTTTACTGGGAGTTTTACGATTAAATAAAAGCAACTAAGTTTTTAATCGAACATTCTCCACAGCTCTTTATTCTTTGATATGCATACCTGTAAATAATTACATAAAAAAGCCAGGCCCTTTCGAACCTGGCTATGACCCCCAATAAAAACTAACTTATCTCTTAATTATCTTTTGTGTCGCTGTTTCGGCTCCACAGCTTACTTTAACTATATATAAACCGGGTGCTACATTGCTAACATTCATGGTCTCTGTCTGACTACCGCTGCCAGCCTCGGCTTTTTTAGTAACCTGTGCATTGGCGTTCAGCAATTCGTAGGTAACCTTTTTCCCCTGCCAGCTGTTGGGTATAGTAATCCGCAGTTCGCTGGTAACAGGGTTAGGATAGGTGAGGATGCTGACTGTATTTTCGGTTTGTTTGGCAGTACGGATAATCCGGGTGGCTGAGTAATCAAACTTTCCGTCTGCATCTACGGAACGCAACCTGTAATAGATAATGTTTTCTTGTTTGCTTACCTGGTCGGTAAGGATGTAATTCATAATATCACTGGAGTTGCCGTAGGCAAACACAACTCCTGCATCAGCATAGTTCTTTCCATCTGTGCTTTTCTCCACCACGAAATGACTCA
The DNA here is from genome assembly GCA_016786805.1 of Chitinophagaceae bacterium. Classification (GTDB taxonomy): domain Bacteria; phylum Bacteroidota; class Bacteroidia; order Chitinophagales; family Chitinophagaceae; genus CADEDV01. The sequence goes on from JAEUVP010000437.1 coordinate 16,689, forward strand.
CATTCTTCTCGTATGATGTAACCCATCTCAGGTCAACTTTATTACTGTTATTATTGAGAATAGCAGTAAATGACTCCAGTTTTACAGGCAAAGTAATCTGGTTAGGATAGGTGAATCCCTTCATATATAAACTATACTGCCTTGTGCCATTAGCCGCACCAATGGTCCTTGCTCCATACTTAATAGTAAATGAAGATACGGATGGCTTTTTAACTGTTATCATATTACCCCAGCCCGATGTATCAATACCACTTCTTTCAATTCCTAAAATATTTTCAGCCCTGAACTTAGTTGCTGATAACTGGCTGACTAAAATATCCAAAGCACTGCCCATGAATGAAGCTGAACCTCCGTTCATATTTATCTCTACTAATTCTTTTAACTGCAGGTTACCATCTATATCAACCGCTGTTGCCCTGATTGAATCTAAAAACTGTATATTATTTGTAACAGCATTATAAAAACTGATAGTAAATACTGCGTATTTTTCACCAGCACCTTGTGGTATTCTTATTTCAGGCTGAAAAGCATCCAGATAACCAAGTCCTCCTGAATTATCGTCAATCTGTCTTACTTCTGCTCCATTAACAAGGCTATCAATTCTTACCAAAGCATATACATTAGTAGTCACATTTGAAAACCGGTAAGTAGCTCCTGTCAGCAGATTGGTGCCGGAGACAAGAGCCGGGTTTTTAAATGCAAGTCCATTAGCTCCTGACACAGATTGTGCTGAAGCTGCTGCTGTCAGCATAGTGAACATACAAAGGATAGCCGCCTTTGCTGTTCTTTTTACTTTGTTTACGATTGTTTTCATCAGTTTCGTTTTAGGGTTCAAGATTCGTTGTACGGCTATAGGTTTGGATCTTGTTTACTTGAAAACCCTTTATCAGATTGCAATGGAAACCGACGTAGTGGAGGCTAAACATCCAGGGAGGTAAAATCCCTTATTGAAGGAGGTTAGTTTCATGATCGGATTACGTTGTTTTCTTTAGGGTATTTTCGAATTCTGTTGCTAAAGTAGTATGTGGTTTTTACGGATGCAAGTTTTTAGAGAGTTTTTTCGTATGTACTACCGTATTTCCCGCATGATAAATACTATCCCTAATGACTATCAATCATTTAAATGAAGATTTATTTTAAAAAATTTTATTGGGAAAATACGTAAATACCCTTTTTTAAATGAAATACTACGCAAAAAATTTATCTGCACCATGGAAGAAGCAAGTGCTTTATACGTAAGTAAAATACTCTTCCACAAGCCAGGCAAGCATAAAAAAAGGCGATCTGTTGATCGCCTTTGTAAGTATTATATTAGTAATCTTAAGCTTTATAAGAAGGAATCAATCCATTGGCCAACTCCACCATCTTCTTAATACCGTCTTCTGGTAAATTACCTTTTTTGAACTCAGCCATTACCTCAGGCAGTTTACTTTCCATCTCCATTAAGAAATGTTCTTCAAATTCTTTTACCCTTCTTACGGCCACATCTTTCAGCAAACCGTTGGTACCAAGGTAAATGATCGCTACCTGCTTCTCTACCGCAAAAGGAGAGTATTGTGGTTGCTTCAGCACTTCTACGTTTCGGGCACCTTTGTCGATTACGTTCTTGGTAGCAGCATCCAGGTCACCACCAAATTTGGAGAAAGCTTCCAGTTCACGGTATAACGCCTGGTCCAGTTTCAGTGTACCTGCTACCTTTTTCATGGATTTGATCTGCGCATTACCACCCACACGGCTTACAGAGATACCTACGTTGATCGCCGGGCGGATACCAGATAAGAACAGGTTTGTTTCGAGGAATATCTGTCCGTCAGTAATAGAAATTACGTTCGTTGGGATATAGGCAGATACGTCACCCGCCTGCGTTTCAATAATTGGCAATGCAGTTAATGACCCTCCGCCTTTTATCAGGTGGCGGATACTGTCGGGCACATCATTCATGTTTTTTGCTACCCCATCATCACTGATCACTTTCGCAGCTCTTTCCAGCAAACGGCTATGGAGGTAGAACACATCGCCCGGATAAGCTTCACGACCCGGAGGGCGGCGCAACAGCAAGGATACCTCACGGTAAGCCACAGCTTGTTTAGAAAGATCGTCATAGATAATAAGCGCAGGACGTCCGGTATCACGGAAAAACTCCCCGATCGCTGCGCCTGCAAAAGGAGCATAGAATTGTAACGGAGCCGGATCAGATGCAGAAGCCGCAACAATAGTTGTGTATTCCATCGCACCATTGTCCTGTAATGTTTTCATTACACCGGCAATAGTAGAAGCTTTCTGACCGATCGCCACATATATACAATAAACAGTTTTACCTGCTTTGAAAAACTCTTTCTGGTTGATGATGGTATCCACAGCGATAGCTGTTTTACCAGTCTGACGGTCACCGATGATCAGCTCCCGCTGACCACGACCGATAGGGATCATCGCATCAATTGCTTTGATACCGGTTTGCAGTGGTTCCTTTACCGGTTCACGGAAGATAACCCCTGGTGCTTTACGCTCCAATGGCATTTCATACAGTTCGCCGGTAATAGGTCCTTTACCATCTATCGGCTGACCCAGGGTATTCACCACACGTCCCACCATACCTTCTCCTACTTTGATAGAAGCGATCTGGCCGGTACGTTTCACTTTTGCACCTTCTTTAATGGCACCGCTTTCACCCATCAATACCACACCCACATTATCTTCCTCAAGGTTCAAAGCGATGGCACGAACACCGTTTTCAAATTCAACGAGTTCACCATACCGAACATTGCCCAACCCGTAAACACGGGCAATACCATCACCCACCTGCAATACGGTACCTACTTCTTCCAGGTCCGCAGCGGCGTTGAAGTTGCTCAACTGCTGGCGCAGTATCGCACTTATCTCATCGGGTTTAATCTCTGCCATATATTTCTGTTTATCTTTTTTAAAAATTATCTGAGCTTATAAATGAAATCATTGTTCTTAAACTGCTTGGCAATAGCCCGAAGATCATAGGCCACACTGGCATCTACCAATTTGTCTCCTACCTGCAATACAAAACCACCAATCAGGTCTGCATCAACCTTTTCTTCAAGTTCAATATTTTGGAAACCGGCTGTCTTCTTCACCTGCTCCACAATCGCACTTCTCATCGCATCACTAACGGGGTGAGCAGTGGTCAGTTGTATGGTATGAATATTCTTGTGCTCATTATAAGCAGTGATGAACGCAGTTATAATTTCAGGCAGGTTGCTTTCCCTTCCCTTAGTGATCAGCAATGTCGTAAAAGCAGTGGTTAGTTCGCCGATTTGGCCGGTAGTTACTGCGTCAACGATCTTCTTTTTTGTATCCGCTTTGATCACCGGGCTGCGCAGCAGGTTCACAAAATCACGGTTGCTTTTGCAGACCGCCTTCAGCCATTGCATATCAGCAAATACATTCTCCAACTGGCCTCTTTCAATAGCGAGGTCAATGAGTGATTTGGCGTATCTCGATGCTAAACGTGGATTAGGCATTCTCTAGCTTTTCTTAATTTAATTTTACTTCGTCAACCAGGCCTTTGATATGAGCTTCCTGGGCATCTTTATTTCCTAGTTCTCTTCTCAATACTTTTTCACTCACTTCGATCACCAGTTTACCCACCTGGTTCTTTACTTCCGTAAGCGCCGCCATTTTCTGTGCGTTGATAGCGATCTGGGCTTCGGTTACGATCTTATTCGCTTCTGTTTTAGCCTGCTCTTTTGCTTCGTTAATGATCCTGTCTTTCGTTTCTCTTGCTTCTTTCAGCAATTGAGATCTTTCTTCACGGGCTTTGGCCAGCAGGGCTTCATTTTCACTTTGCAACTGTGCCATTTCCGCCTTCACTCTTTCGGCAGTAGCTAATGATTCGGTAATACTGTTTTCTCTTTCACGCAGTCCTTTCACAATAGCCGGCCAGGCAAATTTTGCCAGGATAAAAAACACGATCAGGAAAGCCAGTAAGGTCCAGACGAGCAAACCAATTTCGGGAGTAAGAAGTTTCATTGTCTATATCAATTTCTTGTTTCAGTTTTTTAAATACTGCATCCTCCGCCCTGTGCATTGGATGCAGTAATTTTTTTGTTGCCGGTATTAATTATAATACCATTGCAAGGAAGCCAACGATGATCGCAAAAAGGGCAGCTCCTTCAACCAGGGCCGCAGTCAGGATCATGTTGCCACGAATGTCATTTGACGCTTCTGGCTGACGGGCAATCGCTTCAACAGCGCCTTTACCGATCTGACCGATACCAAGGCCAGCACCGATAGCCGCCAAACCTGCACCAATAGCACCACCTGCATTCGCTACAGCTTCTAACAGAAATAAATCCATGTTATAAATATTGATAGTTAAAAAATACCAGTTTAATGATGAGCAGTTGCTGCTTCATCATGATGATGCTCCCCTTCAAATGCCTGCCCGATAAACACTGCTGTCAGCATGGTGAAAATAAATGCCTGCAGAAATGCTACCAGCACTTCGATCAGGTAAATAAATACAGTGAAGCCAATCGCTAACGGGGAAGCTCCCCAACCAGCTGCTGTATTCAGTTCACCGAAAATGAATATGAGTGATATAAGACAGATAATGATAATATGCCCGGCCACCATGTTGGCAAAAAGACGAATGATCAAAGCAAAGGGCTTGATAAAAACACTCAAAAACTCTACAGGAACCAGGATGAATTTTACGCCGAGCGGCACTCCCGGGGGATTGAAAATATGACCCCAGTAATGACTGTTAGAACTGGCCAATATTACCACGAAGGAGATTATACCTAACACTGCTGTAAAAGCAATATTCCCGGTTACGTTCGCCGATCCCGGGATCAGGCCAAAGATGTTATTGATCAAAATGAAAAAGAAAACCGTTAATAGGTACGGCAGATATTTATCTACCTTATGACCCAGGTTGGGCTTTGCCACTTCATCCCGGACAAAAGTGATCACCGGTTCAATGAGGCTCTGGGAACCTTTTGGTGCTGAAGTAACACCCACCCCCGTTTTATACCTCTTCGCTATCCGCAGCATGATCCATACAAAAATGACCAGTGCCAGGAGCATTTGCACCACGTTACGGGTCAAAGAAAAGTCATACACTTTTACAGAGTGGTCTATATTCCCATTGGCATCTACTGCCAGGATATCTTCTTCATGAAATTTTTTAGGGTCGAGGCCGTATTTCTCTATGTTATGTTTGGTCAGGATCACATACCCTTCATGCGCCTCATCACCATGATGAAAGCGGGAGGACATAAAAGTGCTAAGGCCTTTTTGGGGAGAGTAGAGAATAACAGGCAGGGGAACCGAAACACCAAAAAAGTGAAATTCATGGCCGTTCAGGACGTGGCCAAAGATGACTTCTGACGCATTAAATTTTTCCGCTTTATCACCCTCACCATGGCCTCCGTCACCTGCAAAAGATGGCAGG
>JAEUVP010000043.1 GCA_016786805.1 Chitinophagaceae bacterium
AATTATTGAGCAGGCAAAAAAGAAGACCTTGCCGGAACTGATACAACCGGAAGATGTAAAAGGGCTGATCCATTCCCACAGCAACTGGAGCGACGGCGCTAATACCATTGAAGAAATGGCAAAGGAGCTGATCAAAAGAGGATTTGAGTACCTGGTTATATCCGATCACTCCAAAGCGGCCGCTTATGCCAACGGATTAACGGAGGATAGAATCAGAGAGCAGCATCGCTATATAGACGAACTGAACAACCAACTGGCTCCTTTCAAAATATTCAAGAGCATTGAGTGCGATATACTGAATGATGGCAGCCTGGATTACAGCAATGACATCCTTGCGACATTCGACCTTGTCATTGCCTCCGTACACAGCAACCTGAAGATGAATGAAGAGAAAGCGATGATAAGGGTGCTGAAGGCTATTGAGAATCCCTACACAACTATTCTGGGCCATATGACGGGCCGGTTATTATTAAGCCGCAATGGGTACCCGCTGGATCATAAGAAGATCATTGATGCCTGTGCATCGAATAATGTAGTGATTGAACTGAATGCGCACCCCCGCCGGCTGGATATTGACTGGAAATGGATCCCCTATGCCCTGGAAAAGAATGTGCTGATCTCCATTAATCCCGATGCACATGCTTTGGAAGGATTTGATGATATAAAATACGGGGTGCTGGCTGCGCAGAAAGGCGGGTTGACGAAGGAGATGAATTTGAGTAGCTATTCATTGAAAAATTTTGAAGAATATATTACTAAGAACACCAAAAAAAGATAGCGATTACTCAACTACAGGTAACTCAACATGAAACGTGGTTCCTCTCCCCTGCTCCGTCTCAAACCATATCTTTCCCTGTGCCTGTTCCACTATCCCTTTACACATAGCCAGTCCCAAACCAGTGCCTGATGATTTGGTTGTAAAATTGGGGACGAATATCCTGGATTGCATTTCAGGTGCAATGCCTTCGCCATTATCCCTTATGCTCACCCTGATCATGCCTTCAAACAATTCTTCCCTCACTTCTATTTTACAAACATTATTCCCATTACAGGCTTCAAGGGCATTCGCAAACAGGTTGGTGAACAAACGGTTCATCTGTGTTTTATCAGCGGCCAGTATCACTTCCTGGTTCACCGGGCTCCAGTCAAATTGCACTCTTTCATCAGCCTGGTACAGCTCTTTTAAAGAAGCCAGTACATCGTGTAAATTAAAACGGGTAACACTTGTAGTTCCGATATTAGCAAACTGTGAAAAATCAGCAGCGATCTTAGAAAGGTGATCTATTTGCTCCACCAGGGTGTTCGCTACATTCGCCGATAGTTCTTTTACATTCGGCAGGTTATTATCAATGGCTTTTTGCAGGTACTGTATGCTCAGCTTCATCGGCGTCAGCGGGTTCTTGATCTCATGCGCCACCTGTCTTGCCATTTCCCGCCAGGCACCTTCCCGTTCACTTTTTGCAAGGGCAGCGGCACTATTTTCTAATTTACCCACCATCTTATTATATTCCTTTACCAACTCACCAATTTCATCTTCCCGGTTCCAGCTGATCTCTTCGTTGAGCTTACCCAGGTTCACTTCCCGCATTTTTTCACTGATCAACGAGAAGGAACGGGTGATCCTGTTGGTAATGAATAAAGCAATCAGGCCGGCAATGAGGAATATAAATGCGTTCAGGTTGATGAGGGTTACCAGGAAATTGGATATCTCCTGCTTCAGCTCCTGTTGAGAAGTGAAGTAAGGTATATTGACATAGGCATAGGCATTCCCATCCTCATTCCGTACAGGAGCATAAATACTCTGGTAAGAAAGATTACCGATATTTTCTTTTTGCGTATGCTGCACCTGGCGCAACCTGTTGATATAATAGTAAGCCTGCGGATCAATTTTCCTGCTCAATACTCCCCTTGTATATACATTGGGTTCTGAGGTCACATACAAGTCACCCCCCAAATCATACACATTCACACTGACCCCATGTATCTCGGATACATCACTCACTAACTTTTGCAGGTTAAACCCTGACACGGTATCATATAATTTCAACACATCATCAAACGTACTGTGATTGGCCAGTTCCTTCTGCATCTCCCCCACCATGATCCCCATGGTCCGGCTGAGTTTATCATTATTACTCCGCTCATACCGGCTGATAAAAAAGGAAATGGTGGAAGCCCCGATCACCAGGAAAGAAAAGAAACTGACGAAAATAAAGGTGCTATGCACCTGCGACCGGATATTAAACTGGAAAGCTTTCTTAAGACTTTGCCGGCTCACAAGAGTACGCAGCAACAGGGAAATAAACTGCACAACGGATACAAGGAACAAAAAGGAACAGAAAATATAAGAGAACAGCGTTATGGTTTCTATGACCGTGTCTCTTTTCCGGGCAATTACCACCACTTTATCCTTGCCCGCCCTGTACCATAATTCAATATTATCGCCATTCACTTTCCGGGTAAACTCTTCGTTAGGCACCTGTTCTTCCGTGATCCAGGTGGCAAACGGGTATTTATTTACCGGTGATACGAGCCTGCTTCCGATATATACTGCATACGAATACATCGGTGAATTCTCCAGGTCGTTCTGCTTGAATTTTTTGAACAATTCAGGGAATAAAGCATCACTGCTGAATTTTTTGGGATTTGAAAGGATAAAAAGATATCCTTCTTTATTGCCAGCCGTATCCAGGACTTCTTTCCGGGTTATGTAGATGAACTTATCAAAGGAGGTTTCATAATAATAAAGATCAGGCGTTGATGTTTCTTTAGCCTGCACCTGCAGCAGGGTGGAAAGGTCATCAAAAGAGATCGGGTCGTCATTATTAACAGCCCTGCCTGCTTTATCAAAGACATATAAACGGGTATCAAATTTATTCAGGTAACCGCTGTAGTTGACGGTCAGGATACTATCCCGTATCCTCTTATTATCGGTAGAATCCAGGAACCTGTTGAAATTTGCTGTTAAAAAATCACTGTCGAGGTATTGCAGGGCAATGTTCAGCAGTCTTTCACTGGAGGGATCTGTTTGTACGGCCTGCTTCTCTGCAAAACTCTTTCTCCGTTCCCACTCTGCCTTCTTATTCTCGGTTAACATGATTGCAGCAATAGAGACAGAAAAGATAAATATCCAGAATAATATACCGGCAATGTTGATCCGCATCCGGTTAAAGATCATCCCTTGTTTATGCACCAGCCAGGTATACAGTATCAGCCAGGCCAGCACCGGCAGATAAAATAATACCAGCAGGTTGCCAGATTGAAAGGTCAGGTAGATCAATCCGCCAATAGCAATACCAAAATAAACAGCAATAGAATATCCTTCCGTCAAAGGGAAGATGAGCCGGAATAACAATTGTGTGAAATAATAATAAGCCAGCGAAAGGCAGGCCAGTACAACAAACCCAAATATGGTATATTGGTTCAGGCTAAAAAAATCTGTTACGTCAAAAGAAATTCTCGAGTCTGCCACCATACTACGGATAACAGTGGCTAAAGTAAAAGTTGAAAGCAATAATAAAACAAGAGCTGCAACAGCACTTACCCATTGAAGTGCTTTGGGGAATTTATCAGCTGGTTTATCAATATGACGAAGCTTGGCCCAGGCAAACAAAACGATCCAGCAGAATAGTATCGCATTGATCAAGAGATCACCCAGTGAACGTTGCACAATATTGGACCCGTATATAGCTGGATCAAATAACTCAAACTGCCGCAGGTTCAGCCAGGAAGGATATTGATATGAAAGAACCCTTAATACCACGATAACGACAGATAACAATCCAATACCTCTCCACGGCCCCCACCTGTTCGCTATGCTTTCTGCCAGGAAATATAAGAACATGAATAAGGAGAGCAGGGTGAAGAATTTCAAAAAAATGGTAAGCTTGCTGTTATAAGGAACTGCGCCGGCATATTTTTTCTGCACATAAAATAATACCTGTCCATCACCCGAATGAACAGGAAAATCTGTTACAGTAGTACTGATGAATATTCTTTTTTCTGCCGTTACTGAAAAAGGAAATTTCCGGGGCAGGTAATCGGTCTCAATAAAATACTCCGACCGGACCGGTATCATAGCAAATGCAATAACCCCTGTTTCCAATGAAGGAAGTAGTATCGTTTTCTTGATGATCACATAATACCCGTTCGCCAGTTGTCGGAAAAATTCACCATCGGGCATTTGAAAAGACTCCGGTGGTGGTACCGCTTGCTGATCGCTCCAGAACTTCATCTGGATATTTCCAAACTCGTTGGCGGTATAGAGAAATGAACTATATGGTTTGGATGCCAGTGCCGAGAACTGTTCGATGGTCTCTGTTTCTTTCACCAGCTTTGCGATCAGGGCTGTGTCACCCAGGAAAGCCGCAAAATCCGTCTCCTGCTTTGCTATATATTGTTCCGCCAGTTTTACTTCCCTGTTTAATAAAGAACGGTTGGTGTAGAGTTTATTAAAAGAGAAAGATAGGACGAACAACACAACCGCTATAAATAGCCAGCTGTATTTACTAAAGAAGATATTTTTCAGGCGAAGCTTCACTGCTCCCGTTGCTGTTTGATGGTATTCCAGATGGCATCCATTTCCTGCAGGCTCATTTGATGTAATTGTTTTCCGTTGTTCATGGCTTGTTGTTCCATCTTGGTAAACCGGTGGATGAATTTTTTATTGGTTCGTTCCAGTGCATTTTCGGCATCCACCTGCAAAAACCGTGCATAATTGACCAAAGAGAAAACAAGGTCGCCAAATTCCTCTTCTATTTTATCCTGCTTTGCAGTTCCGATCGCTTCCTTCAGTTCCTGCATCTCCTCCTCTACTTTGTCCCAAACCTGCTCTTTATTGTCCCATTCAAAACCCACCTGTTTAGCTTTTTCCTGCAGGCGCATGGCTTTTACCGTTGCTGGCAGGGATTTAGGCACACCACCTAAAACTGATGTTTTCCCTTCCTTCAGCTTCAGTTTCTCCCAATTCCTCTTCACATCTTCCTCGTCATTCACTTTTACATCACCATAAATATGTGGATGCCGGCTGATCAGTTTTTCCGAAATACCATTGATCACTTCCACCAGTTCAAACTGCTTATGTTCACT
>JAEUVP010000443.1 GCA_016786805.1 Chitinophagaceae bacterium
CGTATGCCAAGACAAGCCCTGCATAAAATGGATCAACGAAAGCAATATGCCTACAGTGTATTGCTGGTGCTCAGTGTGGCATTGGTTTGTTATGCACTGACGCCTTATGTTGGCTACCGGGTTGTGGCTTTTATCTTATTAGTGACCGTTTCCATCATTGCTATCTCGTTTGAGATCTTCCCGGTGTTGCTGGCAGCAGCACTGTCTGCCTTTATATGGGACTTCTTTTTTATACCGCCGCATTTTACCATCCATGTGGATTCAACCGAAGATGCGATCCTGCTGATCATGTATTTTATCATTGCGATGGTGAATGCCGTGCTGACCTATAAGATACGGCAGGTGGAAAAACTGGCCCGCCTGCGGGAAGAAAAAGCAAAGGCAGTGAAACTGTACAATACATTTCTTAATTCCTTATCGCATGAATTAAAAACGCCGATAGCGGCGATCATCGGTGCCACGGATAATTTACTTGCGGATGAAAACCTGGCCGACGAAACGAAAAGACAACTGGTAGGCGAAATTGCCAAAGCCTCTTTCCGGCTGAACCAGCAGGTAGAGAATTTGCTGAACATGTCAAGGATTGAATCCGGTTTTTTAAAACCCCGCAAAGACTGGTGTGATATTGAAGAAACAGTATATGAAGTGGTGCGACGTTTAGAAGAGAACAAACCCCTGCAGAAAATAACGATCGGGATCAACCCGCAACTGCCTTTGTGCAAACTGGATAAAGCCATGCTGGAAACTGTGCTGTATAATCTATTGATGAATGCGGTGCGGTACACGGAAGCTGAAAATAAAATTGAAGTAATGGCGGCCTGTCATGCTGACCTGCTGGAACTGGTGGTGGAAGACAACGGTCCCGGTTTCCCGGAAGAAGAGTTGCCTTATGTGTTCCGGAAGTTCTATCGTTTAAAGGATACGAACAAAAGCGGAACAGGTCTCGGTCTTTCCATTGTAAAAGGATTTACCGAAGCCATGGGAGGATCCGTAGAATTAACGGCTGCAACAGGTGGTGGTGCCAGGTTCACGATCCGCATACCGGTGGAAACATCCGAAATAAAAATGTAGTTATGAACAAAGCAGAGATACTGGTGATAGACGATGAAGCGCAGATGCGAAAGCTGCTGGAGATCACTTTGCATAGCCACCAGTATGGAGTGACGACTGCTTCAACGGCCAAAGGCGGATTGATCATGGCAGCCAATCATCCGCCCGATTTGATATTGCTGGATCTTGGTTTGCCCGATAAGAGTGGTCATGAAGTACTGAAATTAGTACGGCAGTGGTACACGAACCCGGTGATCATATTATCGGTCCAGCAGGATGAAGAAGATATTATCATGGCATTGGATAACGGTGCCAATGATTATTTGCGCAAACCTTTTCGTACAGGTGAATTGCTGGCCCGTATCCGTTCAGCACTGCGCAGTGCTGCAGCCGATGATGGTGATCATATCATCAGCAGTCCCGGATTGGAAATTGATCTGACGGCAAGAACGGTGAAGAAAAATAATGAACTTGTGAAACTGACACTGACCGAATACAGCTTGCTGGCCTTACTGGCCCGGAATGAAGGCAAAGTGCTTACACACCAATATTTACTTCGTGCCATCTGGGGGCCGGGCTTTATCAGCCAGTCGCAATACCTGCGGGTATTCATTGCCCAGTTGCGCAAGAAAATTGAAGAAGACCCCAACCGGCCGGAATATATACTAACCGAATCAGGAGTGGGTTACCGGTTTATCAATAAAGAAAGCTGAAGACCATTTATGCTCAGTAAAGAAGCCCGGTTGCAAACAAAATAGTATACTGATCCCCGGTAACTAAATACGACCACTTCTCCATTTTAACAAGTAAGAAAATAAATGCTGGCGGAACTTAGCATTTCAAAAAAATAATATGACAGAGCGGAAACTTGTACTCTATATTGCAATGAGCCTTGACGGATATATTGCTGCACCGGGTGATGATCTTTCTTTTTTGTCGGCTGTACAGCAGGAAGGAGAAGATTACGGATATGCAAACTTTATCAATACAGTCGATACCGTAATATTGGGTCGCAGGACATACGACTGGGTGATGACACAGGTAAATGAATTTCCGCATGCGGATAAGGAAACTTATATTATCACCCGCACCGCCCGTTCTGCTATTGGTAATGTACAATTTTATACCGGCAAGCTTTCAGAACTTATCACTATGCTGAAGAAGAGGCCGGGTAAAACTATTTTCTGTGATGGCGGTGCTGCAGTGGTAAACAATCTCCTGGAGAACCGGCTGATTGATGAATTTATTATTTCGGTAATTCCCATATTACTTGGGAAAGGCACACGGCTATTCCAGGAGGACAAACCGGAGCAGTTATTAACCCTGACAGAGAGCCGTCAATTTGCATCGGGCCTGGTGCAGTTGCATTACCGCCGGCAGTAAATCAATTTTGA
>JAEUVP010000475.1 GCA_016786805.1 Chitinophagaceae bacterium
GGGCAAAGTGAGGCCAGTATTGTGCCGCAACAGGTAAGAGCAATGGGCTGGAGCCTGAAAGAATTTTATACTAAACTGGTGGAAGAAGCTTTATACTGATTTATAAAAGTGAGATTAGATCATTCAAAATTTAAGCTGTGCTGAAATTTATCACACATCGTCCTTTGTGGCTCAATATCCTGGCCGGGATATTACTGGCTGTAGCCATCTTTTCTGTTTTTATCTTATCACTGAACTGGCTCACCCATCATAACAGTTCAATGACGGTTCCCCAGGTAACGGGCAAATCATTTGAAGAAGCAGAAAGTATATTAGAGAAAGCCGGATTTGATGTCGAAATACAGGATTCTATTTACTCCGACACTACCAAACCAATGGCTGTATTGAAACAGTTCCCGGAAGCTGATGAAGTGGTGAAAGTTAATCGCAAAGTTTACCTGACTATCAACAGGGCTGTTCCTCCTATGATCGATATGCCTAACCTCGTAGGTTATAGTTTTCGTAATGCAGAAATGACCCTAAAGAATAACGGGCTTCGGTTTGGTGACAGCACATTCAAACCCGACTTTGCCAGGAATGCCGTGTTAGAACAATTGTATAATGGCTCACCGATTGCCCCGGGCACCAAAATAAGGATGGGTAGTAAGATTGATTTTGTGTTGGGCGATGGAGTGGGGGATAAAGAATTTGCGGTACCTGATATTACCGGGCTGACTTTTGCTGATGCAAAAGCAAGACTTGAAGCCTATGGGATCAGTTTTGCATCTGTCATTGCAGATGGTATATCCGATACTGCTAATGCCTTTATCTATAAACAAAACCCTGAACGATTGGATATTGATAAAAAAATACAACATATCCGGTCGGGTCAAACGATGGATGTATGGCTGCAACTGGATAAACCAGTAAAGGATACTATCGATATACCTTCACCACAACAATAATTTTTTCAACTATGCAAAATATCACAGCTGAAGAATTAAAGGCACGCCTGGATGCCGGGGAAAAAATGAACATCATTGATGTAAGAGAACCACATGAAAATGCGGAGTTCAATATTGGCGGCACCCTGATCCCCCTGGGAAAAGTGCAGACCATGCAAATTGATGAGATCGAGGACCTGAAACAACAGGAACTCATCGTTTATTGCCGCAGTGGTAACCGCAGCGGGCAAGCATGCCTGTTTTTAGATGCATTGGGTTTCACCAATACCAAGAACCTGGTAGGCGGGATGCTGGGCTGGCAGGAAAAATATGGAAGTCAGAAGTAAGAAGTCTGAGGCCGGATACCAGACTTCTTACTTCCGGCCTGTTTTATAACCTTATATTGACAGCGAACATAAAATTCGTTCCTGCCATCGGGAAATAATAATTTTCTGTCGTTGTTGCTCCCCCGTAGATATAGCTGAATGTATATCCATTCGGTTCATATTTTTTACCAAAGAGATTATTCACCTGGCCGATAATATTTACTTCTTTCAACCATTTCTTTTTGATCGTGTAGATAGCCCTTACATCCTGTACATAAAAGGCGTTCAGTTTCCTGTTGTCATTTTGTGTATTATCAAGATACTGGTCGCCGACATATTTACTCAATAAACTCAGTTCAAGATTTTTTACTGGCAGGAGATTAATAGCGGCACTACTGACTACTGAAGGGGAAAATGCGATATCGGTAGCGTCATACGTATTTGTTTTTTGCCCGCCATTATCATAATCATCAATAAATTCTGAGAAGTTATTGACTTTATTCTTGCTGAATGCAATATTAGCAGTTGCATTTAACCATGCATTTAAAATATAACCACCTTGTAACTCGATGCCCGCCCGGTAACTTTCAGGGATGTTGGTTCTTGTATAAGCTCCTACGTCATTGATCTTGCCTGTCAGCACCAGTTGGTTTTTGTAATTCATATAATACAAAGTGGCCGACCAGTTATATTTTTTGCTATTTTTTTCAATGCCGGCTTCAATATCATGCAGCCGTTCGGGTTTGGGTTGCTGCTGGGCTCCTGCTTCAAAATCATCCCGGTTGGGTTCTTTATTGGCAACTGCATATGAAATATATCCCTTCCAGCCATTCTTTGTATAACTAACACCGGCTTTTGGATTAAAGAAATCGAATTTATTATTTACATACAAGGTGGGGTTGTCACGGAAACCTTCGATTGTATAGCGAACAGCCCGATATTGGATATCCCCAAACAAATTCCAGTGATCACCTACCTGTACCTGTTCTTTCAGGTAAACCGTGAAGTCGTTTTTCAACGCATCAAGATCATACCAGCGGTAGTAGGGGGAAGGCAACCCATTAGAGGCCCATTTCAATTCACCAAAATGGTTTCCATTATACCGGGTGATGGCTCCACCAAAGGTGGTTTGCGACTTACTGCTTTTGTACTGTAATGAAAAGATCGACCCGTAAAAGTCATTATCCAGCCACAACTGGCGGACAAAATCTGAATTGCCTGCCGTACTGATGCCGTATTTTGAATAGGGCTCATCAGCTTTATATTGTTCATAATAACCTTCTCCTTTTGTAAGAAATAAAGCGGTATTAAAATGGAGCCGGCTGTTAATGGCCTGGTTAAAGAATAGCTGGTAATGATCCTGTTTGAAGTTATCGGTTTCGTTATCATAGGGTTCACCCGGTTTTTCAGTACCGGCATAATTAATAGTCCGTTTGCCGGTTATTAGATCTGCTTCTGAAACTCCGTTCCAGGCCTGGTAGGTTTTTTCTTTACCGGAAAAAATATTAAACCGTAAGGAATTATTCTTTCCGATATAAGCAGTGGAAAAATAAATGGACTTCAGATCCGTTTTTGCACGGTCGATGAAACCACTACTGGTGATATTAGATATGCGGATATCAGTGGTAATGTGATCACCGATCAAACCACTACCCAGTTTCAGTGTATTCTTCCAGGTATCAAAGGAACCATAGCTGTTGTTGATCTCTGCATAAGCTTCCCGGTTCACTTCGTTGGTGCTGAAATTGATACTGCCGCCAAAAGCACCGGCACCATTAGATGAAGTACCCACTCCCCGTTGTATCTGGATACTGCCGGTGGAAGAAGAAAAATCCGGGAGATCAACAAAGAAAGTCCCCTGGCTTTCGGCATCGTTGTAAGGAATCCCATTTAGAGTAACATTGATCCTGGTGGCATCCGTTCCCCGGATACGGATACCGGTGTAACCAATACCATTTCCGGCATCCGAATTAATAACTACGGATGGTGTCTGGTTTAACAAAAACGGGATGTCTTGCCCTAAATTGACTTTGGCGATCTCTTTTTTGCCAATATTGGTTTTGGTAAAAGGGGCATTATCTGCCGCACGGATAGCTTTCACTTCCACGGGAGACAGGGCATAAAAACTGTCTTTAACAGGTGTTTTTTCCTGCGCTATAACAGTTTGGCACAGGATGAACGAAATGATTGGAATGGCAATCCTCTTCATTTTTTTAAAATTTAAACGGTTAAAAAATGAGAGGGAAATGCTGTGGAGAAAGGGCATGTGATTGACCTCCTTCCCTGCGCAGGCATTACCCTGATCAGGTTTTACGGGTTT